>CAZAPH010000051.1:0-20324 GCA_964487105.1 uncultured Akkermansia sp. | reverse complement strand
TAATCAGAACCAAGTTTTCTTGGAGGCGGCATTACCATTGTAAAATTATAAAATAACTTTGGGCTATTTTATAATTACAATTGGTATAACTTAATAAATTGAATGTTTTAATAATTTTTTTGTTAATTTTACTTGTTTATTGAATATAAAGCTTAACATATTAATTTTGTTTTTTTTGTTTTCGTTTTTTGGATGTAAAACAGACGAAACTAAAAAAGAGGCTAAAAAAGAACGTGTTTTTGAGGGTTATCATATTTATCTTGACGATATAATAAAAAGCAAAAAAGGTGTATTTAGAGGTTTAAATTTAAATACTTCTTTAGACAGTACTAAAATAAATGAAGGTGTTGCTCCTATTGAAAAAAGTACAAACGATTTATTTTTTGAATATGAGTTAGATAGTTTAACCAATTACTCTATTAATTACTCATTTACAAATGACAGTTTAGATGAAATTAATCTTCAAATTAATTGTAAAGATGTTGAACTTACTTCATACTTGTTTTGCGACTTAAAAGATTATTATGCTAATAAATTACCAAATCCTACAGAAGATCAAGGCTCTGTAGTTTATAACTGTTTTGAAGGGGAAAGAAAACCATTTGTTGTTACATTGAGTGATAATAGTAGTCCTAATAAAGGGATTATTAATATGTATATTTTTAAGGATAAATAATTTTGTTTAATGTGCGGTATAGCAGGGTATATTGATTTTAGTAAAACTATTCCTTCTCACACTATTACTAAAATGATTGAACCTCTTAAACACAGGGGGCCAGATGGAGAATCTTCTAAAATTTTTAACACACAACATTACAACTTAGCATTTGGGCATAAACGATTATCTATTATAGATTTAAGTGATAAAGCCACACAACCTATGCAATACAAAAATTATTGCATTACTTTTAATGGCGAAATTTACAATTACAAAGAAATTAAAGAAGAGTTGATTAAAAAACAACATTCCTTTAATAGCAATAGTGATACAGAAGTTATTTTACATGCGTTTGAAGAATGGGGAGAAGATGCAATAAATAAATTTACAGGAATGTTTGCCTTTGTAATTTACGATGAACTAAAAAAGTTAATTTACTGTTATAGAGATAGGGTTGGTGTTAAACCTTTTTATTATTTTACCAATACTAATTATTTTGTTTTTGCATCAGAGCTAAAATCTCTGCATCAATTTCCTGATTTTAAACCAGAAATTAATTCTGATGCGTTGGCAAATTATTTTGTTCATGGTTCAGTTCCTTACAATCAATGTATATTTAATGATTGTTATAAGTTATTGCCAGGAAATTATATAAAATATAATTTAATAACTAAACAACTACTAACTAAACAGTATTGGAGTATAATTAATGCATACAACAAACCTAAACTAAAATTAAATTATAATGATGCAATAATTGAAACTACCAAACAACTAAATAAAGCTGCTAACTACCGCATGGTGGCTGATGTTAAAGTTGGTGTATTTTTAAGTGGTGGTTATGATAGTGCTAGCCTAACAGCTATATTACAAAAAAACAATAATCAACAATTAAACACTTTTACTATTGGTGTACCTCATTTTGGATTAAATGAAGCTCCTTTTGCAAAAAAAATTGCTCAACACCTTAATACTAACCATACAGAATACAACTGTACTGAAAACGAAGCTTTAGCATTAATTGAATCGCTTCCTTACTTTTACGATGAACCCTTTGCAGACAGTAGCGCAATACCAACACAATTAGTAAGCCAATTAGCTAAAAAAACTGTAACCGTTGCACTAAGTGCCGATGGGGGAGATGAATTATTTGCTGGTTACAATCGTTATTCTTTTGTGCTTAACCAAGGCAAACAATTAAAAAAAATACCTGCATTTATTAAAAAAAGTGCTGTTGCAGGTATGAATAAAATTAATCCTAGTAAAATCCCATATTTAAAAAACACTTATAATTTTTTTGACAGATACCATAAACTAAAACATTTATTACAAAACCATAGCGATGAAGTTTTAATGAAACGTTTAACAGAAGTTTTTTCGGTTGATGATGTTAATCAATTACTAAATACTCCTTATACTATAAATTATTCAGGCTACCATCATGCCTTTATTGATGCTAATTATACAACATTAAATTATATGCTCGCCACTGATTTTATTAGTTACCTACCAAATGATATTTTACATAAAGTAGATAGAGCAAGTATGAGTGCTAGTTTAGAAGCGCGTGAACCTTATTTAGATCATCAATTAGCCGAATGGTGCGCGCAACTGCCTGATGAATATAAATTATACAATAAAACAAAAAAAAGAATTTTAAAAGATATAACACATCAATTAATTCCAAAACATTTAATGGAGCGTCCAAAAATGGGGTTTGCAATACCACTTGCAGATTGGCTTCAAAATCAATTAAAAGAAACTGTAAATAAATATGTAAATGAAGATAATTTAAATCAAATACCTTATTTAAATAAACATTATGTTTTATCTTTAAAGGCTGATTTTTTTACCGGTAAAACTTGGTTAGCTAATAGATTATGGCATATACTAATGTTTATAATGTGGTATAAAAAATGGATGAAATAAATTGTATGGATAAAAAAATTATAATAGGAACACGTGGTAGTGCTTTGGCATTATGGCAAGCTAATTACACTAAAACAAAACTAGAAGAATGTGGTGCTATAGTAGAAATTAAAATCATTTCAACCTCTGGAGACCGCTCTCAAGAATGGAATACAAGCTTTGATAAACTTGAAGGCAAAGGTTTTTTTACAAAAGAGTTAGAAGATGCATTATTAAACAAAACCATTGATTTAGCAGTTCATTCTCATAAAGATTTACCTACTGAACAACCTTATGGTTTAATAGTTGCAGGGGTTAGTAAGCGTGCCGACCCAAGCGATACCATTTTAATTAATAAAAAATGTGTTGATGAATCCTTAAAATTTAATTTTAAAAAAAATGCAAATGTAGGAACGTCTTCTGCACGCAGAAAATCTCAACTATTAGCATTTAGGCCTGATGTAAAATTAATTGATTTAAGAGGAAACATTACAACTCGTATTGAAAAATTACGCAAAGGAGAATACGATGCAATTGTATTAGCTACTGCAGGTATTGAAAGGCTAGAATTAGATTTAGATGATTTATATGTTGAACGGTTAAACCCCGAAATTTTTGTTCCTGCTCCAGCGCAAGGTGTTTTAGCTTGGCAAACGCGTGAAGATGATAATGCAACAATTTCATTAATTGATCAAATAAGTGATTTTGATGTTTTAGTAAAAATTAATATTGAACGTTCTATTTTACAAGGGTTTGATGGTGGATGCCAATTACCATTAGGCGTATATTGCGATGCAGACCCCGATGATGACGACCGCTTAAAATTTAAAGTTTGGTTAAGTGTTGCTGATGCTTGGAACAAACAACCCAAGCAATTATATTTTGAAACTTTAAATACAGATGGATTTGCTGACGAAATTATTGATAAAGTAAAAGGTATTAATGGAAAAAAAATTTATATCACAAAAAATTTGAATGAAGATAATTACTTTAATGTTGCATTAAAAAAATTAGGGTTTGATGTAATAGGGAAAAGTTTAATTGATTTTAAAGAAATTAAAATTAGAGAATTGCCAAAATCTGATTGGATATTTTTTAGTAGTAAACACAGTGTTAGATTTTTTATGCAACAAAAACCTGATGTAAAAGGTGTAAAATTTGGCTGTGTAGGTGCAAGCACAAGTGCAGAGCTTAGAGCATTTGGTTATAGAGCTGATTTTATTGGATCTGGCACTGATACAAAATTAATAGGAAAACAATTTGCAGCCAAAGTAGGCAACGGAAAAGCACTTTTTCCAATTGCTAAAGACAGCTTAAAAACTTTTCAATGGCAAATGCCAAAACAAGATAATGTTATTAATCTTAACATTTATTGGACTGTTAAACAAAGCGTAGATGTTAATGACGATATGGATATTTTAGTATTTACAAGTCCAAGTAATTTATTAGCTTACACCGAAAAAAATAAAATTAAGCCTACGCAAAAAATTATTGCAATGGGAGACTCAACAGGTAAAGAATTAGAAAAACTAAAAATAAAAAATTATATAAAGCCTAATAGTTTTGACGATTTAGGATTGCTACAAGCAGTGCTTAGTGTTTAATGTATTCTGCCTTTTAGTATATCATCAACTACATTAGGATCTAATAATGTGGAGGTATCTCCTAAATTAGAAATTTCACCTTCGGCTACTTTTCTTAAAATCCTACGCATAATTTTACCACTTCGTGTTTTAGGTAAACCATTTACAATTTGAATTTTATCTGGTTTTGCAATTGGTCCAATTTCTTTATTTACAATTTCAATTATTTCTTTTTTTAATTGATCACTATTTTTATTATCATTAGTTGTAATACAATAAGCATATATCCCTTGTCCTTTAATTTCATGAGGGTAACCTGTTACTGCACTTTCAACAATATCTTCATGCATATTAATTGCGCTTTCTACCTCAGCTGTTCCTATTCTATGGCCACTAACATTAATTACATCATCTACCCTTCCTGTAATTCTGTAATTTCCATCTTTATCGCGCTTGCAACCATCTCCTGTAAAGTATAACCCTTTATAAGTTGAAAAATAGGTTTGTTTACAACGCTCGTGGTCGCCATAAGTTGTTCTTATAATTCCGGGCCAAGGAAATTTTATACATAAATTACCTTCAATTGAATTTCCTGTAATTTCAACACCTTTATCATCAACTAAAATTGGTTGTATGCCAGGTAATGGGAGTGTTGCATAACCAGGTTTTGTTTTTGTAATTCCGGCCAAAGGAGAAATTAAAATGCCAGCTGTTTCGGTTTGCCACCATGTATCTACTATTGGACAATTATTTTTACCAATATTAGTATTATACCAATGCCATGCTTCCTCATTAATTGGTTCACCAACACTTCCTAATACTTTAAGTGAGCTTAATTTATAAGGTTTTACAAAATCTAATCCTGCGGCTTCTAAAGCTCTAATTGCAGTAGGCGCAGTATAAAAATGAGTTACGTTATGTTTATCAATAACTTGCCAAAATCTACTTGCATCAGGGTAAGTTGGTACACCTTCAAACAAAACAGTTGTAGCAGCATTTAATAATGGCGCGTAGGCAATATAACTGTGCCCTGTTATCCACCCTACATCAGCAGTACACCAATAAATATCATTTGGTGAATATTGAAAAACATTTGTAAAAGTATATGCTGTGTAAACCATATAACCACCGGTTGTATGTACAACTCCTTTAGGCTTACCTGTGCTGCCACTGGTATATAAAATAAATAAAGGGTGTTCAGAATCTACAAATACAGGTTCACAAATAGTAGGTTGGTTTTTAATTTCTTCTTCCCAATCTAAATCTCTATTATTTAACATTGTAACTTTAGTGTTAGTTCGTTTATAAACTAAAACATTTTTAACAGAATCACAATGAGTTAAAGCCTCATCAATAGTTTCCTTCATAGGGATAACTTTATTTCCTCTATACGCTCCATCTGTTGTTAAAATTATTTTACATTTAGCATCATTAATTCTGTCTTTTAAAGCATTAGAACTAAACCCTCCAAAAACAACAGAATGTATTGCGCCAATTCTTGCACAAGCCAACATAGCATAAACAGCTTGTGGAATCATAGGCATATAAATACAAACGGTATCCCCTTTATTAACGCCCATTTTTAGTAATACATTAGCAAGCCTACAAACTTCATCATGTAATTTTTGATAACTTATAATTTCGTTTTTTTCGTTAGGATTATTGGGTTCAAAAATAAATGCAGTTTTATTTGCGTATTGTGGTAAATACCTATCAATACAGTTTTGAGTTATGTTTAATTGTCCGTTAATAAACCAATTTATTTTTGGCTCTTCAAAATTCCATTCTAATGTTTTAGTCCACTTTTTATGCCAAACAAATTCGTTGGCAATAGAATCCCAAAATTTTTCTGGTTGCTCAACACTTAATTTAAAGTGTTCTTTATACTCTTCAAATGAATTAATTTTTATCATGTATTTTTTTAGTTAAATATTTATTTGTTGGCATTAAGCTTTTTTGAATTCTGCTTGCATACACAATACTATCGTAAATTTCTTTTTGTTTATCTTCTAATAATTTTTTTTGTTTTAAAATTTCTAAATTTGCTTTTTGCTTTTGTTTAAAATTAATAAAACTTATAATTAATAAAATAATTAATAAAACAGATGCTACTATTACAATTGTATTAATTTGTTTTTGTTTTTCTAGTTTTGTTTGAGCAATTAACTTTTCTTTTGCTCGTAACTGATTTTGATTTTCTTTTTCAAACACTAACTCTTGTTTTGCAATCCCTCTTAATTGTAAGGTTTTTTGAAGTGATGTGTAAAAGTTAAAATATTGCTGATGATAATATAATGCGCTATCAAAAATGCCTTTACGTTCAAGCACTTTTGAAATTATTAAATTTAGTTTTAATAAATTTTCCTTTTGATTTTGAATTTTGGCAATACTTAGCCCTTTTCTTCCATAATATAACGCCGAATCCAATTCCTTTAAATTATAATAGGCATCGCAAATTACTTCATAATTACCTGTTAAACCTAACATTCTATTACTATATATTTAATTGCATAGATTGTTTTGCATATTCAATAGCTTTATTGTAATTTTTATTTTGAGTATAAAAACTAGCTAAAGAGTTTAAAGCTATTGCATAATGAAACTCGTCTTTTTCTTTTTTTGATAATTCTATTGCATTATTTAAATATTTTAACACAGAATCATTTTTGTCAAAATTTAAAGTATCTATAAAAACATTAGACAGATCAATGTAAAGGCCGGCAACCTGATAATTGTTTTTTAATTTTTTACCTAAATCTATTGCTCTGTATAAATAATTTAAAGCATTTTGCTCATCCTCTAAATGGTAATATGTAACACCTAACGATTGTAATTGAAATAATAAGTTTATGGAGTCTTTTTTTGATTCAAAATATTTAATGGCTTTA
This sequence comes from uncultured Akkermansia sp., assembly GCA_964487105.1. GTDB lineage: Bacteria > Bacteroidota > Bacteroidia > B-17B0 > Aurantibacillaceae > Aurantibacillus. The sequence continues at coordinate 13,287 of CAZAPH010000051.1, read as the reverse complement.
AAAGTGTTTTTTGCAGTTTCTAAATATCTGCCAGATTGAGCATAAATTAATCCTAAATTATAATAGGTTTGCATTTCTTCTGTTGTATCATTTAAAATCACCGCAAGTTTTAACCTTTCATTATACCATTGTTCTGCTGATACAATATCTCCCTCAATAAAATAAATAGCCCCAAGTATGTTTTGCGAACGCATTAAAACATTATAATTTAAATACTTTTTACTTATTTTAATTGCACTAAAAGCATAATTTTTAGCGTTTTTAAATTCATTTTTATAATATGCTATTATTGATTTTTGAAGTTGAAATAAAGCCAAAAAATAATTATCTCCTTTATTAATTGCTATTTCTTCGAGTTTAAAGTTTATTTTTTCTGCCGAATCTAAGTTTTTATTAAGTGTTTCATTATATTGTTTTAATAACTTTAAATAGGGGAGCGAATCTTGGCGGTTTTGCGTAAAAAAAGTATTTACACTAAATAAAAATAATATTACACTAAATAAAATTTTTCGCATTTTATCAAATTTAGTTTTTATTACGCACATGTACAATGTATAAAAAGTTAATATTTAAGTTAATTTTTATTTTTAAATTTTATATTTTTACATACTTATGAAACAATCATTTATATTAATATTAGCTTTTGCGGGACTCATTTCTTCATGTGTTCCTGCAAGAAAATTAGAAGAATGTAACTCTGAAAAAACAGCAGCGCTAAACGAGTTAGCAACTTTAAAAAAATCTGTTCAAGAATGCGAAACCAAATTAACTGAGCTTAAAGAACAAATGGTTAAAAACGAAAAAGAAAATATTGGTTTAAAAAGAGACACCTCAATAATTGGAAGCAATTATAGAAATTTAACCAGTAAATACGATAAGTTAGACCAATTAAACCAAAGTTTAATGGATCGTTTAAATAAACTTTTAGCCGGAAGCGAAAAAGATAATTCCAAATTAAGTGGAGATCTACAAATGACCCAAGAACAATTATTAAAAAAACAAGATGAATTAAAACTTTTAGAAGCAAAACTTTTAAAACAACAAGCCGATCTTGATGCTTTAGCCCTTGCTTTAAAACAACGCGAAGCCAGAGTTAACGAACTTGAAAATATTATTAAACAAAAAGACCAAGCAACCGCAGATTTAAAGAAAAAATTAAGCGATGCTTTAACTGCGTTTGAAGGTAAAGGCTTAACCATTACACAAAAAAATGGAAAAGTTTATGTAAGTATGGATGAAAGCTTATTATTTGCAAGTGGTAAAACAAATGTTCAACCTAACGGTATTGAAGCGCTTAAACATGTTGCTAAAGTTTTAGAACAAAATGCAGATATTAACGTAATGGTTGAAGGACACACCGATGATGTACCAATGAAAGGTGCAGGTGAAATAAAAGACAATTGGGATTTAAGTGTTATGCGCGCAACATCTGTAACAAAAATTATGTTAGGCGCATCTAATATAGACCCCAAGCGCATTACCAGTGCCGGAAGAGGAGAGTTTTTTCCATTAGACCCCTCTAAAACTCCTGAAGCCAGAAAGAAAAACCGAAGAACTGAGCTTATTTTAACACCAAAACTAGATGAACTTTTTAAAATTTTAGGAAACAATTAATTTAAAAAAATACAATTATGGGAATGATGAAAGAATTTAAAGAATTTGCCATGAAAGGCAATTTAATAGACCTTGCTGTAGGTTTTGTTATGGGTGCTGCTTTTACAAAAGTAACCACTGCATTTATTAACGGAATGGTTATGCCGCTTGTGGGTATGATACAAGGTAAAGATTTTAACGATTGGAAAGTTGTACTTAAAGAAGCGCAATTTGGCCCTGATGGAAAAGAAACCGCAGCACAAGTTGCTATTAAATACGGTAGTTTTATAACGGTAACAATAGAGTTTATAATAGTTGCTTTTGTAATGTTTATGTTAATTAAAGCAATTAATAAAATGAAAAAGAAAGAAGTAGAAGCTCCTGCAACACCACCTGAACCTACTGCTCAAGAAAAATTATTAATGGAAATAAGAGATGCTCTTAAAAAATAAAAAAAAGCCTCAAATTTTGAGGCTTTTTTTATTACAATAGTTATATTTGACCCTTTAATTTAAATTATGCTAACAACTGCCTTAACTGATTTACATATAGCCTTAGGTGCTAAAATGGTGCCATTTGCAGGTTACAACATGCCCGTTTCTTACAAAGGGTTAAACGAAGAACACTTAACTGTTAGAAATGGTGTTGGTGTTTTTGATGTTAGCCACATGGGTGAATTTAGATTAAAAGGCGATAAGGCTTTAAATTTAATTCAACTGGTAACAAGTAACGATGCCTCAAAATTGACTGATGGAAAAATCCAATACTCTTGTTTACCTAACGATAAAGGAGGAATAGTTGATGATTTACTTGTATATAGAATAAACGAAAAAGAATATTTTTTAGTTGTAAACGCTTCAAACATCGAAAAAGACTGGAATTGGATAAGTAAACACAATTCTTTTGGGGTAGAAATGATTAACGAAAGTAACGATTGGAGTTTATTAGCCGTACAAGGCCCTAAAGCAATACTTGCCCTACAAAAACTTACCAAAGTTAATTTAAGCCAAATGGAATACTATACCTTTTGTAGTGATGAAATGGCTGGTATTTCTAATGTTATAATATCAAATACTGGTTATACGGGCGCTGGTGGGTTCGAAATTTATATAAAAAATAAAGATGCAAAAGCCATGTGGGAAGCTATTTTTAATGCAGGTGAAGAATTTGGGATTAAACCTATTGGACTAGGAGCAAGAGATACCTTGCGCTTAGAAATGGGGTTTTGCTTATATGGAAATGATATAGAAGACACAACTTCTCCTATTGAAGCAGGTTTAGGGTGGATTACAAAATTCACTAAAGATTTTATTAACCGTAATCAAATTGAAGGGCATAAAATTAATGGCGTTACAAAAAAACTTGTGGGATTTGAAATGATTGAAAGAGGTATTCCTCGCCATGATTATCCAATAACTGACAGTACTGGTAAAATTATTGGAAAAGTTACATCCGGAACTCAATCTCCAAGTTTAAATAAAGCTATTGGTTTAGGTTATGTAAACATTGAAAATTCTAAACTAGAGGCTGAAATATTTATCTCCATTAGAGATAAAGGGATTAAAGCAAAAATTGTTAAATTCCCTTTTATTTCTAAATAATCGGCAAAAAATCACAATTAATCTAAAATTTAAAATATTATTGTAACTTTTTTAAATCTACTAACGTAAACAGAAGCAGTATTTTCATCGAAGTTTGTGTTGTTTTAATCTAATACGATTTTATTTCGACAAAATTCCGAAAGAAAATACCTAAAAATTTACTATATTTGAGTATCGTAATGAAAAAAATTCTACATATAATTATCGTTCTATTCTTTAGCACTATTGGCTATGCTCAAATTCAACCTGAAGTTTATAAAGGAGATAGCATTAACAGAACTGATGGGGATAACAAAAAACAAGGTAAATGGGTGCTTTTTGGAAAATATAAACCAGGCACATGTTATAACTCCGATTCTAAAATTGAAGAAGGTAAATACCAAGATAATCGCAAAAAAGATATTTGGATTGAATATTACTGCAATGGTAATATGAAAAATAAATTAACTTTTAATAATGGTCGCCCTGATGGCTATGCTATAATGTATCACGAAAATGGTAAAATTAGCGAAGAAGGTAACTGGAAAATGAATAAATGGGTTGGTAATTATAAATTATATTATGAAAATGGCCAAGTACAACATGAGTTTGTATTTAACCAAAGTGGTAAACGCGAAGGGCAACAAAAATATTATTACGATAACGGACAAGTAGCAATTGAAGGAAATTTTGTTAATGGGAAAGAATCTGGTTTAATTAAAGAATTCTACGAAACAGGAGATACTAAAGCAGAAAAAAATTATGCCGACGGTAATGTTGATGTGGCTAGCATAAAAGAATTTGAACCTAAAAAACCAATTTCAGATAAAAAAGATGTACCGTTAAAAAATGCACCAAAAATTGTAGTTAAAGAAGATGAAAAACCAAACACCGCAAGTAAAAAACCTACTGTGTTAAATGGCCAACATATTTTATACAACCGAAACAAACAAATTACTAAAGATGGTGAATTTAAAGATAACTTGTTTTTAACCGGTAAAGCCTACATTTATAACGAAGACGGTATTTTAACGAGAATAGCAATGTATAAAGACGGGCAATACATTGGTGATACACAAATTGAGAAGTAATTATTTTACTTTAAATTCATTAAATCATTCCCTATATCTTTTCTATAATATTTATCGGTGTAATTAATTAATTCTGCACTTGAAAAAGATTTTTGAACTGCTTCTTTAATAGAATTTCCAAAACTTGTAACTGCAAAAACTCGCCCACCGTTAGTAAGCACTTGATTATTTTGTAACTTTGTACCCGAATGAAAAACAATAGAAGATTTTACATCATCATTACAACTTACATGATATCCTTTTTTAAATTCATTTGGGTAACCGCCACTAACTAAAACAACTGTTGCCGCGGTATCATTGTTTATTTTAAACTGTTTTGTACTTAAAGTTTGATTACCTACGCCTTCTAATAATTCTAAAAAATCACTTTCAATCCGTGGTATTACAACTTCTGTTTCTGGATCACCGATACGGCAGTTATACTCTATTACAAAAGGTTCGCCATTACATTTCATAAAACCAATAAAAATAAAGCCTCTATAATCTATCCCTTCTTTAATTAAGCCTTGAATTGTTGGTTTAATTACTTTATCCTCCACCTTTTTAATAAAATTATCATTAGCAAATGGTACAGGACTAATTGCTCCCATACCGCCAGTATTTAAGCCTGTATCGCCCTCGCCTATACGTTTATAATCTATTGCTGCAGGTAATATTTTATAAGATTTTCCATCTGTTAATACAAACACCGAAAGCTCTATACCATGCAAAAATTCTTCAATTACAACTTTATTACTTGCAGTTCCAAATTTTTCATCAAGCAACATTTGTTTTAATTCATCTTTAGCTTCTTGTAAATTATTTAAAATTAGTACACCTTTTCCTGCGGCTAAACCATCGGCCTTTAATACAAAGGGCGCAGAAAGTGTTTCTAAAAATGTATAAGCTTCATTTATATTAGTTTTTGTAAAGGTTGCATAACGCGCAGTAGGCACATTATACTTTTGCATAAACTGTTTACTAAAATCTTTACTTCCTTCTAACTGTGCGCCATCTTTTTTTGGACCAATAACTGGTATATCTTTTAAAACATCATCGTTTAAAAAATAATCATGTATTCCTTTAACTAATGGGTCTTCAGGGCCTACTAAAACTAAATTAATGTCTTTTTCCCAAACAATATTTTTAATAGCTTCAAAATCTGTAACGGCAACATCAATATTAATGCCGCAATTGGCAGTGCCCGCATTGCCTGGTGCAATGTATAAATTTTGTAATCTTTTACTTTGCGATAGTTTCCAAGCAAAGGCATGTTCACGCCCGCCCGATCCTAAAATTAATACATTCATTTTATTATAATTTTTTTAATAAACTTTTTAAACTCACTTTATCTTCAAAATAATTATTTAATGCGCTAATTGCAATACGTTCTTGTTGCATCGTATCTCTATTTCTAATTGTTACAGTTTTATCTTCTATACTTTGGTGATCAACAGTAATACAATAAGGTGTGCCTATCGCATCTTGTCTTCTGTAACGTCTACCCACAGTATCTTTTTCGTCGTAGCTAACAGCGTAATCAAATTTTAAATCGTTAACTATTTTAGATGCTAGTTCAGGTAAGCCATCTTTTTTAACTAATGGAAATACTGCAATTTTAGTTGGTGCAAGCGCAGGAGGCAAATTTAAAAACACACGTGTTTCACCATTTTCTAATTGTTCTTCTTTATAAGCAGCGCTTAATATTGATAAAAATAATCTATCTAAACCAACACTTGTTTCAACAACATAAGGTACGTATGATTTGTTTTCTTCAACATCAAAGTATTGTAATTTTTTTCCACTGTATTGTTCGTGTTGTTTTAAATCAAAATCTGTTCGACTGTGAATACCCTCTAATTCTTTAAATCCAAACGGAAATTGAAACTCAATATCACAAGCGGCATTGGCGTAGTGTGCTAATTTAATATGATCATGAAATTTATAATTTTCTTTTCCTAAACCTAAACTTAAATGCCATGCTAAACGTTTTTCTTTCCACTCTTCATAATATTGCATTTCTGTGCCTGGTTTCACAAAAAATTGCATTTCCATTTGTTCAAACTCACGCATTCTAAATATAAATTGGCGCGCCACAATTTCATTTCTAAATGCTTTACCGGTTTGTGCAATACCAAAAGGCAATTTCATTCTACCCGTTTTTTGTACGTTTAAATAATTTACAAAAATACCTTGCGCAGTTTCTGGTCTTAAATAAATAGTGCTTGCCTCATCGCTAACAGAGCCCATTGCGGTGCTAAACATTAAATTAAACTGACGAACATCTGTCCAGTTACGGCTGCCACTAATTGGGCAAACTATTTCACAATCAACAATAATTTGTTTTACCTCTGCTAAATTATTATCGTTAAATGCATTTTTAAACCGAGTGTTTATTTCGTCTATCTTTTTTTGATACTCTAAAACTCTTGCGTTGGTTGATTTGAACATTGCTGCATCAAAATTCTCGAAACGTTTTGCAGCTTTATCAACTTCTTTATTTATTTTATCTTCAATTTTTGCAATGTGTTCTTCAATTAAAACATCGGCGCGGTAACGTTTTTTACTGTCTTTATTATCAATTAAAGGGTCGTTAAACGCATCTACGTGTCCGCTTGCTTTCCAAGTTGTTGGGTGCATAAAAATTGAAGCATCAATTCCAACAATGTTTTCGTGCATTTGCACCATTGCTTTCCACCAATATTCGCGAATATTCTTTTTTAATTCAGCACCGTTTTGTCCATAATCGTAAACTGCACTTAAACCATCGTAAATTTCGGAACTTTGAAAAATATAGCCATACTCTTTACAATGCGAAATAATGTTTTTAAAAAAATCTTCGGGTTTTACTGACATAAGGTAATTTTTAATAGGTTACGAATTTACAATTTTTAGGAGATAAATGCACTAACTTAGTTAATTTACGTAGGTTATAGAAGGCAATAATTTCACTAATTAGAAATTATAGCTTGGCAACATTATTTAAGAACAAATTTTCAAGATAATTAATGCGTGTCGACTATTTTAATTAGCCTAGTTTAGTAATTAGTTCTTTAATTAATTGATCTTTTAGTTGTGATTCTTTCTTCAACTCAGCAATAGTTTCGTTTTTTGCATTTAACATTAAATCAATAGCCTCTTTTGAAATATTGTGTAATTCACCTTGATTATGTTGAATTGCAAAACCTACATTGTTATGATTTTCTTGATTACTACTTTCTTGAATATCTAGCAATTTCCCTATCGTAATTTCAAGGATAGAAGCTATTTGAAACGCTTTGCTAATTGTTAATTCCGTTTCATCGCGTTCAATTTTTCCATAGCCAGAAGCGCTCATTTCTAGTTGCGCTGCCACATATTCTTGTGATAATTTTTTACCTTCTCTTATATCTCTAATTTTTGACCCTAATTTTAACATAATAGCACTTTTTGAGTTACAATAATACTAAAAGTGTTTAAATAATCCAAATAGTAGTGGTTTTAACAAATTTTAGCGTTTAAGTTTGATTTATACAAAATCTAAAATTATGGATAAAAAAACATTCACAAGAAACAGAATAAAAACTATTCTAATCTTAACACTTATTTTTACAATAAAACTCAATGGTTTATTCGCTCAATCTCAAAACTGGTGGCGAGTTAATGGGAACACACCCTCCTCATCTGAATTTTTGGGTACAACTAACAACCAGTCTATTTTTATTAAAACAAATAATATTACTCGTTTTACATTTGGAAGTAATGGCGACATAATTTTTAATTCGTTAACTTCTAGTTCTGCCGATCGGGTGTTGAGTATTGATGCTACAGGTAAACTCTCAGCATTAAGCGGAACGGCTGTATCTAGCTTATTTAACAGTAACGGAATTGGTTTTTTACAAAAAACAGGTAATGATTACTATATACCAACTGGCAATTTAGGTTTAGGTATTGCACCTAGTCCAGGCTTTAAGTTAGATGTTATTGGCGATGCGCGCATTAGCAACAATTTATATGTAGGTGGTGGCATTGTTATTACCGACCAAGTACATGCAGCAACTCAGGTAAAAGGCTGGGATGTTAAAGTGGATAATGACTTAAATGTAACGGGTAGTAGTAGTTTTACTGGTGCTGTTAATTTTAAAGGGAATGTTAGTTCAACTAATTTAAGTGGAACAGGAACAGGAATGGTTTTTGCTGACTCAAATGGTAATTTATTTAAAACAAACCCTAATTGCTCCTCATGTCCACCACCTCCACCAACAAATATGTGTGTACCAGGTTCGTGGGCTTGGTTTGAAGGAGGTAATATAAATGCAGCAAATAATGATATTGGAACATGTGATAATTAAGCATTTATTTTAAAAGCCAATAATAAAAAATCAATTACAATTGAGCCTGGTTTTGGTTATGTTGGTATTGGAGAGAACAATAATGCACCAACAGCAGCTTTAGATATTGTAGATGCAACTAGCCAAGGCGTACCGGTTGCAAGTGCTAATCATATAAAAATTTATGGTAGTACTTTTGGTGATATTGAAAGTAATGGGCAAATGACACTAAGATATAACCCAAGTAACGGTTTTGTTGTGGCGCCAAATTATGCAAGCTCTAATAATTCTATACCCAATTTTATTATAAAAAACGGGCAAACAATAGTTAATGGGCAAGGCTTACCTAGTGGTTCTGATGTTTTTATTGTTACCAATGATCCAAATAATATAAATTCAACTAATACCAATTTTAAAGTTAAGAGTGATGGTGTTGTATACTCAAGAGAGTTAAATGTTCAATTATCAAACTTTCCTGATTATGTATTTAAAAAGAATTATAATTTAATGAGTTTAAAAGAACTTGAAAACTTCATTGTTAAAAATAAACATTTACCAAATGTGCCAAGTGCAAATGAAATAGAAAAAAATGGTGCAAACATTGGCGAATTAAGCAAAATACAAATGGAAAAAATAGAAGAACTAACTCTATACATTATCGAACTTAAAAAAGAGATTGATTCTTTAAAAAGTAAAATAAAATAATTTACATAAGTTAAACTTTAAAAACTAAAACTTATGATTAAAGTTAAAAAAATCTCAATATTGATTTTACTATGCGTTACCATTAAAGGTTTTGCTCAAAATCAAACAAGTTCAACTGCAAATGTAGCTTGTGGTCCTGTAAATAGCCCTTTACCCGCATGGTACACTCCAAATTGGGATTGGTTAAATGCAACTCCAAGTAATTGGCAGGCACAAATACAAGGTGCTGTAACTAATATGGGTTCTCCGTTTATCTCTAATACTAGTACTAATGATATGATTAGTATAGTTGACGGTTTAGATTATTTACCGCAACAAGGCTGGGTATTAATGGCAAAAGATTTTGGAGCAATTGGATTATTCGACGCAAGTAATGCTACACCTTGGTTTATGCTTTATAATAAATATAGGGGTCAAGTAAGATTATTTGTTTATAATGGCAGTTTAGGAAATTCGACTAACAATAAGCTTAGTTTAATTCTTAATTGGAATAATAAATCCTTAAATAACTCTTTACTTACTTGTGTAAATAATTACTTAAAAACTAATGATACCTATCCACAAACGCTTAATAACGAAAAATTAGTTAATTATGTTAATCAAGTTCCAACATCTGGTGGTTGGTCAGTTACAGAGTTTCAAATACATTTTGACCCTAATACTGTAAATTCTCCTAGTAATTTTCAACGTATTAATTTCGATTTCGTTTATTCAAGTACAGCTGATGTTAATCTGTCAGGCGATTTCAATTTTACAACCCAATCTGCTACAGCTAAAGAGCCACCTGCACCTATTCCTGCATCTTCTGGCGGCCCAAATGCTTTAGATATAGTGTTAGCAGGTCAAAAATTTTTAGGAAAAGCTCCTAAAAAAAGCGAAATTCAAGCAGGTTTTAATTCAATATCAACCTCAGTAAGTAGTTTTACTGAAGCCTTTCATGGTAAACTAGCCCAAAATTTAGTTAAAACAAATAATAGTTTACAAAATGGTAAGTTAAAACAATATTTACTTGGTGCTGTAGATGTCGTACAAGGCTTAGGTGGTGGTTTAGGAACGGTAGCTACCGTTTTAGATTTTTTTATGAATAAAAGTAATACAGCTGTAGCAGCAAGTAACGAATCTTTTATTCAACCTACTGTTTCAAGTGGTAAAATAAATTTAACTGGTACAATAAAAACAGAAACCAATCCTAAAACAATTTCCTTACAGCTACCGGGAACTTCTCACAAATATTCTGATGGAAGTTTAAATTGTTCTGGTTTACCAATATACGATTGTCCATTAGGTGTTGTGTCTATGCAAGAAGCTCCAACTATTGAGGTTAAATCTTGGTCAGAACCCGAGGCTATTATGGATTATATTTGTTCAGTAGATTTTTCAGCCCCTGCTGGTGTTTGTAACAATCCGCCCAATCAGTTTAACCAAACAATACTTTCTACTATTGGAGGAGGTTCTGGAGCCTACAATATATATCGCCGTACACAAGTTTGCCCTATTACATTTGGTAATAAAAACATTAAAAGTTATAAGGTTACTGGCGATATAAAACTTGCTTTAAACGACGCTTCAGAAGCTTACATAGAAAGCACAAAAGCTGCATTATTCTTTGAGGTTAAAAATAATAATGGCTCTCCTGCTATTGATATTATGCAAAACAATATTTCTATATCTTCAAGTTGTTGTAATCCAATTAATTTAATCACATCAATACCAAGTTGCGCTTATGCACCTTCTAATGGCACTTCGCCTACAGCAGCTGTATATTGGAATTTACAAAACAATGTATCAACAACAACACCGTATAAAAATTATGTGAAAAATTTATTAAACGATGGTATTTTAAATTTATCAAGTTTTGATAATGCTTCGGGATTTCATAGATTTCAAACTCCTTTTATTGATATTAATAAGTTTAAAAACACTTCAATCACTATTGAAGATGGTGTAAATGTTTATATAAAACTTTTAATTACTCTTAAACCAACTAATCCCACAGATGATCAAACACCAATTGTATATGTAGCTACATATGAAATTCCAAGTAGCAAATTTGTGAATGTATCTGGTAGTACTCCATATCCTATGACATGTGAACAAAAGGTAGAAATTAATCCATTAAAAATTGGTATACCATTTATTAGCAGTGTAATTACAAATACGTTTATATCAGATATTTCAATTACGAATGAAAATAATAGTACTGTTGTATTTACTCCTTTTACTGGCGCTATTTTGGAAGCATTTACAAATATTAAATTAAAAGAAAATGTGATTGTACAACCAACAGGAACTGGGGTTTTTAAAGCAACAATTTTTCCTAATGTAAACGGATGTTTATCTGGAGCAAACTCATTAATAGTACAAAATTATTTTGGCAATTGCACTCCCTCTGCTTTAGATAGAAAAGCCAACTTTGGATTATTAAACCAACCAATAATGCATACCGAATACATCAAAGAATTCGATGACTTAAAAATGCATGTAATGCCAAATCCAAATAGTGGATATTTTAAATTGGTCTTTAATCAAAATGTTGAAAATGGTAACATTAAAATATTAAATACTTTAGGGCAAGAAGTTTATGTTAAAGATATTAATGAAAAAAATGGTATATTTGATATTGATATTAGTGGTTTTAAACAAGGGACTTATTATTTAATATGGCATAATAATAAATACAGCAAAGCTCAAAAATTTATAATTGAATAAGTGTAAAAATATTTTTTGGTTAATAATAGTATCTTTTTTACTAACATCTTGTAAAAAAGATACTATTATACTTCCAGAACCTGAACCCCAACCTGAACCAAAAACATACACAAAATTTGTATTTGTAAACAGAAATGGGTGGAAAGCCGACACAACATCAGTTAATGGAGTTGGCGTTTATTTACAAGCTGTGTTAATAGATTTATCTTATTACAAAAAAAAGGAAAACACCTCTCAGATTAATTATGCAGGATATAATAGGTACTATTACGACCCAAGTAATTTATTAAAAGATTCCATTGTTAAAGATGTTTTTGAGAATTCAGTAGGCGATAAATACGCTTATCAAATAGAACTTGTTTGGAAGCAAACAGTTTTAAATAATCAACCAAGTCAATCATATACAAATAGGGTTTATAGATACAACACAAAAAACTAATTTAATGGCTCTGATACAATTAAAAGATAAAAGGATACTATTATTAAATTAATTTGGCCATTAGAAACAAATTATGGTCGTTTTATAAAAACGTATCAATTTCCTTAATCTTGCAAATTATTAGCTCCGCTATATTTTTTGTGTTTGACATTGCCTTAGCTAATCTTTCGGCAATACGTAAATTAAATAAAAATCAATTGTTGTTTGTTAATTTTTAATTTACCTTAACTCTTAAACCTTCGCTATGGCTAGTAAATTCAGGCGCATACATGCATTGTATAGAGCTTATACCATTGCTAAAATTACCACTATGGCTTACAACTAATGGGTATTCAAACACATAACTGCCCTTAGGCAAATAGGATATAAAAAAGTTTGTACTTGCATCTTTAGTGGCTTCGTAATACCCTAATCCATCTTGGTATTTGTAGGTGCTAATAACATTAATTGGTTCAAATCCACTAGCTCTCATGTCTTTTAAATGCACATATTCCATATCTCTATCTACTCTAAATTCAATTCTTACTTTTATTTTATAGCCAACTTTTAATTTATTATTTGTTATTGGTTCAATAATTGGGCCGCTTGCTGTATTTTTTTGCACAAATAATTTTTTATTAATTTTTATTGGTGTTTCGTGTGGTGTTATTTTATCAAGTTGTTCAAAGTATTGCCAATAAACACTTCCATAACTAACACCTTCATCTTTTTTAATAACTTTTACTTTACCCATACTAGGTTTAATATCGTTACCAACAAAAACTTTTTTAAAATAACCGGTGCCTGGTTCTACTTTAATATCTTTATCTGTTTTAGGGGCATTTTTTATTTCGCCTAAATGTATTTCAACATTAGGTGCGGGTGCTAACCAGTCAGACCCC
>CAZAPH010000050.1:5460-20412 GCA_964487105.1 uncultured Akkermansia sp. | reverse complement strand
CAATTGTAATTATAAAATAGCCCAAAGCTATTTTATAATTTTACAATGGTAATACCGCCTCCAAGATTGCTTATTTCTGATTATAGGACAAGTTATTAAATCACAGCGGTATTAATTTTAGTTTATTAAAATAAAATATCTTAATATAATTTATTTTTAAAAACAATGTATAAGTGGTAAATTTACAACTATGCATACTATTGAACCCTTTTATAATTGGCAACATTTATACCAAGCCAATAACGATAGTGATTCGCCATTTTATGGAAGAGAATATAGTGAATTTGAGTTTAGTAATACTATTTATAATTTTTACATACATCCACAATGGGATGATATTGGAAGTAATACCATTTACATTAAACTACTTTTTGTTGATTATGAAGAAAAATATGCAATAATAGAATTAATTGGCGAATGGAACGATGCTATAACAAATGATATTATGCTACTTAAACGTAATATTATTGATGAACTAAACCTTATGGGAATAAATAAATATATTTTAATTGGAGAAAATATTTTAAATTTTCATTATAGCGACGATAGTTATTACGAAGAATGGTTTGATGATAATGGCACTGATGGCTGGATTGTATTATTAAATTTTAGAGAACATGTTTTAAAAGAGTTTACTAAAGCTAGATTAGATTATTTTTTTATAAGTGGTGGTGAGTTAGATAATTTTAATTGGCGAAAGTTTAGTCCAGGACAAGTATTTGGCAATGTATTTAAAATTATAAATAAACGATTAAATTAAGGTTAAAATTACAGCATTATGGAAAAATGTTTTTCAATTAATTATAAAAAAGTGTTTTTTATATGTTTACTTATAACACAAGTATTAGTTAGTCAAATTAATCAATGGCAATACGTTGGTCCAAAAACGATTAACCAACAAGTAAAAGGTTATTTTGCTAGCATTTGGGTTGATGAGAGTAATACAAATTTTGCTTTAGCAGGCAGTTCGTCTGGTGGTTTATTTGTAACAAACAATGCAAATGATAGTATGCCTACGTGGCAAAATTTAATGGATAATTGTGAACTATTAAATGGTGTTAGTAACATTGTAGTTATTCCAAATACTAATAATAAAACAATTTTTGTAAGTTCGTTAACGTATTGCGGTGGTTTTACAAAACCGCAAGGTGGAGGCATATTAAAAACAAGTAACGGCGGAAAAACATGGGTAAATGTAGGTCCACAAAATGGAAATTTTAACCCAATGTTTGGTTTGGTAATTCACCCATCCAACCCAAATCAAATGTTAGCATATTCGCAACATAGCCTTTATATAACATTTGACGCATGGGAAACCTTTAGTAATATTGATGTTGGATTAAAACCAGACGATCAATGTTATTTTAGCGATGCAGAATTTGCACCACATTATGAAAACAAAGTTTATGTTTGTACACGAACTAATAATAAAAATGAAGCAAAACTATTTGAAATTAACACAAAAACTCGCACTACCACAGATATTACACCCAATGATGTTAAAGCTTCTCGAATAGAAGTTGAAACTTTATCAAACCCAAAATTTAAAGGAAAGTTTTACTTAGCCTATGGTACAAATGAAGTAAAAATTAAATATTATAACGGCATTTCGTTTTCAAAAGATTTAAATGTGCCATTTACTCAAACTCATGGCTTAACTTTTTGGAATTTTGAATTTAGAGTAAATCAACAAGATACCAACATAATGTACGTTGGATTAACAGAATGTTCAAGAAGTTTAGATGGAGGAAAAACATTTCATAAAATAGCAAATTATAATATGCACAATATGCATGCAGATGTTAGAGGTTCAATTTTACTCCCAAATAATAATCTATACATTGCAAATGATGGTGGAATAAGTCAATTAACTGACACTAAAACTATAACATGGAAAAGCTTAAATGGTTATGGTTTAGATGCCAATCAATTTTTTGGTATTGGAATTTTACAAAGCGATAGTTTATTTATAGCTGGTGGCACACAAGATAATGGCGGATTTTTTATAACAGAAAATAAAATTTTAAATAACATGTACCAGTGTGGCGACGGCTACCATGGAGAAGTATTAGATAAAACTAATGCGATAATTAATTGTAATGGCGCATCAAGTTATATTTATAATATCAATACTGGTTCGCAAACCTATATTGGAATTAATGAACCCTATTACGGTAAAAGAGAGTTAATGATTGTTGATTCGTTTATTTATACAGCATACCATAATATATGGCGAGCCAATATTAATAAATTAAATACAACAAATTTTAAATTTGAAAATGTTACAACAATAAAAGATATGTTTAATAAAGAAAATGTTTTACGAAATAAACATATTAACAGCTACGACATAAAATCAAATGGCGCCTGTGTAGTGAGTTATGGTTTACCCAATTGGGAAGATCCAATAAATAACGGAAAATTATTTTATTATGAAAATGTATTTAATACCACCAAAAAACCAATTGATTTAACAGAGCAAATAAATTATAAAGGCTTAGAACTAAATAGATGGTTCGAAATCAATAATGTTAAATTTATTAATCAATACAGCAACAATTTCTACATTACAGCGCATGATTACTTTGATAATCAAAAAGCCTACATTTACGAAGCAACACTAAATTTTAATGAAGATAGTTGTAAATTAAAACCAATAAATTATAACTTACCAACAACAGGCATACATTGTATAAAAGTAAATAAATTTAATAACGATGTTTATGTAGGAACGCACGCAGGCATTTACTTTAAATCAATATTAGACACAGTTTGGAAAAAATTAACTTTTGATGGTAATACTATGCCAAACGCACTTATTTTTGATATAGATTTTAATTATCAAACAAATACATTATACGCAGCCACACATGGCAGAGGAATATGGTGTTGCCAAATACCAAATACTTCAACTAAAATAGAATATACTTATAAAAATGAAATAGAAAACAAACCCATTTCATTAAATTACAAACTTAGTATTGCTAAAAAATCAACGCTTAAAATTGAAAATAAACTTTTTTTAAATGAAAATTCAAAAATAGTTTTAGCTAAAAAAGCCACATTAAGTATTGCTAAACAAAATGTTAGAAATCAATTTAATCAAATAATAAATATTGAACCCTATTTAATTAAAAAGAAAGGCAGTAAATTAATATTAAAATAACTACTTTTGAGCATGATAAAACAATTGTTTTATAAAGAGTTTCTTTTAGAATTTAGGCAAAAAAGTTTACTTGGAAGCATACTTATTTATATCATTGGAACCATATTTATAACTTCATTAAGCTTAAAAGGTAAATTAGATAAACCAACTTGGAATGCCTTATTTTGGATAATACATTTATTTACTTCAATAAACATTAGTATAAAAAACTTTAATACAAAAAGTAACGAAATAAATTTATTTTCATATTTGTATTATAAGCCTAATCATTTAATAATTGCAAAAATGGCATACAATATTGTATTTATTGTAATAGCATCATTAATAACATTTTTCTTTTATGCTATGTTTGTTAAAAATCAAGCGGATAATTTAATTTTATTTTTTATTGTATTAATTGTAGGAAGTGCAGGCTTGGCAAGTGTTTTAACAATTATGAGTGCAATAGCATCTAAAGCAGGAGGAAACTTTGCATTAATAAGCATATTAAGTTTTCCATTATTAACTCCACTACTTATAATAATTATTAAACTTAGTAAACAAGCCGTTGATGGAATTGAGTGGGCAGGAATAAATTTTAATCTTTTATATGCTTTACTTGCTCTAAATATACTTAATATTGCATTAAATCTATTATTATTCAAATTTTTGTGGAAAGATTAAACTAAAATTATGCTTATAAATTTAATTATTAACTGGAATGTAAATAAAGAAGCTTTTACTATACCTGGTATTGATTGGCCTGTGAGGTGGTATGGTATTTGTTGGGCCTTAGCATTTTTAGGTGCTCATTATTTTTTAAATAAAATTTTTAAACAAGAAGGAAGAACAGATAAACAGTTAGACAGTTTAACAATATATATGATTGTAGGAACTGTACTTGGTGCAAGATTAGGCCATTGTTTATTTTATGATTTTGATTACTACATGAAATTTCCTTTAGATATTTTAAAAATACATGAAGGAGGTTTGGCAAGCCATGGCGGTGCAATTGGTATAGTATTAGCAATGCTATTATATTGTATTAAACAAAAAGAAAGTTGGTTATGGTTATTTGACAGAATGGTTGTAGTTGTTCCATTATCTGCTGCTCTTATTCGTATAGGGAATTTAATGAACCATGAAATTGTTGGTAAACCTAGCCATTTACCATGGGCATTTAAGTTTTTAAAAAACGATGATGATTTAGATAGTTTACAAACATTAGATATCCCAATACCTGCTAGACACCCAGCGCAATTATACGAAGCCATATTTGGTGTTTTATTATTTATACTTTTATACTGGCTATGGAAAACAAAACGAAATAATTTTGGTAAAGGGTTTATGTTTGGTTTATTTTGTATATTAATGTTTACTGAACGTTTTTTTGATGAATTTGTAAAAGAAAACCAATCTGCATTTGAAAACAACCTTGCAATTAATATGGGGCAAATTTTAAGTATTCCATTTATTATAATTGGACTAATTTTTATAATTAGATCGTTTAAAATAGGAAAACATAAAGAACTAACAACAACTTAATACAGCAGAAATTAAAAATAAATCCTAATGCATAATTTGGGATTATTTTAAGCTTAATCTTATTTTTGTTAGTACACGTTTTGTATATAAAGGAAAATCTCCATTCATCATCCAACTATAATAGCCAGGTTCTTTAATTAATACCTCTTTAACAGCTTTATCTTTATGTTTACCAAAATTAAACACTTCTACTCCATTTTCATTATACACAATTCTGCCTGCTAAATCTACATTTTTAGATTTAGTTGTAAGTTTACTTATAACTTCCATATCGTTAATCACCGGAATTGTTTCATTTCCTTTATCATCAGTTACAGTAAAATTTTCATACATTTTAAGTTGTGCTTTAAAAACTTCAAAAGTAGCTAAAGTATCAGCTAGTGCATTGTGTGCATTTACTAAGGATTTATTGCAATAAAATTTATAGGCAGCAACTAAATTACGCGGTTCCATAATATGGAAAATATTTTGAACATCAATTAATTTTCTGTTATCTAAATCAAAGTCAACATCAACCCTTAAAAACTCTTCAACTAATAAGGGAATATCAAATTTATTTGAATTATACCCTGCTAAATCAGCATTAGCTATAAATTTAACAATATCTGGGGCAACGGTTTTAAAATTCGGTTGGTCTTGTACATCTCTATCATAAATCCCATGAATTTTTGATACATTTTCTGGAATTGGAATTTCAGGATTAATTTTCCATGTTTTTTCTTCAGTAGTATTATCTACTAAAACTTTAATTAGAGCAATTTCAACTATTCTGTCTAAACCAATTATTAAACCAGTAGCCTCAATATCTAAAAACACTAAAGGTTTATTTAAATTTAATTTCATTTATTTTCTTTCTTCTTTTTATTATTTTTTCCTTTTATTTCTTCAACAGATTTTAAGCTTGTATTTTCATTTGATTTAATATCTACTTTTACTTCTTTTTCTGGTAGATGTAAATCAAATCTGCTTTTGGGTCTATTTTTATATAACCATGTAAACCCTTTTAAACGGGCATTATTAACGTCAACATCTTTTAAAGGATCAACATTACCATCTGTTTCGGTAGTGGTTGTAATTCTATTTATAGTATTATTACTAAACCAAAGATTAATATTTTCGCAAGTAGTTTTATTTAAACCTAAAGGTTTATTTTTATTTGTTACATAATATAATATTTGTGCATTCCCTTTAATTATTGCTTTACGCAAAGTATCTTTATTAAAAAAAGCATCAATGGATTTACCTAATAATTGATTGAATTTAGGAACAGAATCTAACGAATCTACTAATTGAATTAAAAAAGCGTTTCCTTCAAATCTTATACTTTTTATTGTACTATCTTTTAAAAATACTTTAATTGTTTTTGCAGTAGCTTGCGAGTGTTTACCCCAAAAAATTGGTGTTTTAAATAATTGTATAATTGAATCTTTAGTGCTTCCAATAGCCGAATCGGCTTGTGCTTGTATATCTTTTTTATACAATTTAACATGATGGTATGCATTTAAAAAATTATTTACAGAATCTATATTAAAATGTAATAATGTATCTGCAGCAATAAACAGTGTATCGTTATCAATAATTCTTGCATAGGTTGCTTTTTTAGTTACCAATGCATGAGAATTTTTTTGATGATATTCAATATAATCGCCATATAAAACAGATTTTTGGCCTGTATCAATTAAAACAACATTTTTAAATGCTCTGCCAAATTGTTTTGTTCTATCATAAAATAAACTATCCCCTTTTAATTTTTGATCTTTTGTAACTAACAAAGCATCTTTACTAAACTGAGCTTGTTCTTTATCAGTATTGTACCATCCGTTTCTACAATAGATATAATCATTTTTTGAAGTAATTATTGAAGGGCCTAAAAAGTAAGCTGTTTTATTTAAAGTGTTATACAACAATGTATCACTATTAATTACATAATTGGGGTTTAACAACTCAACATTATAATGAAAAGCTAATTCTTTTGAGAGCGAATAATAATGCCCGTTTTTGCTTTTTAAAGTATTTTCTTTATTTACAATTGTTCCGCCATCATAATAATTTGCAATTGAATTTCCTACATCAAATGTTAACAAACTTGTTGTTAATACCATATCTTTTTCTGTACAAACTACACTTCCTGAAAGCGTTGCTAATTTAGTTTTTCCATCGTAAAATAGCTTTTGTCCTGTAACTGTAATACTATCTCCTTTAGAAATTAAAATATGCCCCATTGCTTCTAAACGATTTTCTTTTTCGTAAAGTAGAGCAGTATCGCAGTTTAAAATTGTTCCATCGTGTTCACATACTACATTTCCAATTAAAAAATTTGCATCACTAATAGCTCTATCGTAACGCATAGTATTGGCATTTTTAATTTGAATTGTTTTTACTTTATTGTTTACTGTATTAGTGGTTGCCGCAGTTGTTTTTGTTGTAACCAAACTAGATTTATTTTTTTGTTGAGCAAAAGAATTTAAACTTAAAAAAATAAATATGTAAATTAATTTATTCAATTGTTCTTTTTGTAGGTTCCCAAATACTTGTTTTTACGCCTTTTATATAATTTATAAATCCAAAAAACAAGGCAAAGTTCATATAATAAAAATGACTAATAAATTTTAAAATTGGATTTTTAATTTTAAATAAATTTACAATAATTGCTATTTGAATAAAAATTAATTGAATAAAAAACAACAGAAAATACACTTTAGAATACAATGCTAAAAAGGCAGATGATAGTATTGAAATTAAAATTAAAAAAGGCACTTTCCATCTAATAATTTTATGAGAAATATATGCAAAAACAGAACCTCTCCAAAATTGAAATATTAAACCTTTAAATGCAAATAAATTTTGAAAATTACCAGTCGAAATTCTTACTTTACGTTTAAATTCAATATCACTTTGTGTAGAGGTGTCTTCATAACAAATTGCATTGGAAGCAAAATGTATATTTTTATGTTTTTTAATAATTGTAAGGGTTACATAAAAATCATCAACAATAAAATTATTTGGTATTTCAGGAAAGTAAGTTTTATCTATCGCAAAACAACCACCTTCAATACCAATAACTGTTTTAAATAATTTACTTTCTGCTAATTTAATTTTATTTTCATAATTTAAATATTCTATTTCTTGTAAAGCAATTCCATAAATATTTTTTATTGTTTTTACAATTTTTGCTGTGCTTGCAACAGTATTATTATTTATTGGCAATACTAAATTAGTAATTGTATCGGGTGTAAAAAACACATTTGCATCTGTAAAAATTAGTATTGGTTCAGTAACTAATTTATAAAGTTCGTTTATAATTTTAATTTTACCCGAACGTGCATTAAAATTTACAAGCGTTATATTTTGATGTGTTAATTGATAATTTTTAATTATTGATTCTGTATTATCAGTACTAGAATCATTTCCAATGTAAATTTTAATTTTGTTTATCGGATAATTTGAGTTAAATATACTATCTAGTTTTTGTGTAATAACCTTATCTTCGTTATATGCTGCCATTATAATTGCAACATTAGGTTGATTGTTTTCTGTATTTTCGTTAATTGTTTTTATTTGAAGTTTACTTAAAATAATTATAAAAAATGGATACAAAACATAAGTATAAATTATTAAACCAACTGCAATTATAAATATGATTTGAAATAAATTATACATTTAATAATTGGTTATAAAAATTTAATAATTTATTAGTAATCTGATTATTATCAAAATTTTTTAATGCAAATGACTTTGCGTTTTCAGAAATTTCTAATTGTTTAGTTTTATCATTAATTAAACTTAAAATTGCATTTGTAAAATCAGTTGCACTGTTTGCAATTATAATTTCTTTATTATTTACCGCGTTTATGCCTTCAGCACCAATTGTAGTACTTATTATTGGTTTACCATAAGTCATCCCTTCAATTATTTTAATTCTAACACCGCTTCCACTTAGTAATGGTACAATTAAAATGTTATAAGTACTATAAAAGGCATTAACATCTATAACATTTTCTAACACATAAACTTGATTATTTATTATGTTTTTGTATTTATTAGGCATATTTCTGCCCGCAATTACTAATTTAATTAACGGATTTTGTTTACTGATATTTGTCCAACAATTTTCTAAAAACCAATCTATAGCTTCTTGATTAGGAAGCCAATCCATACTAGCAAAATAAAAAATACTATTATTTTCAAACTGTGTATTATTTTTTAATTGGTAGTTTGAAAAATCTACACCTGTAGTATTAGTAAACAGTTTACATTTTATGTTTAATTGTTTAAAGGTTTGTTCATCATCAGGAGATATTGTAACCGCAGCATCTACTCTATTTAGCATATTTAGTTCAAATTTACACAAACGATTATTTTGTATTTGAAGATATATTTTCTTTAAACTATTTTTTTCAGTTTTTATATGCCGTTCCCAAATTTTATGTTCAACATTGTGTGTTCTTACCACAATTTTAGCGTTTGTAAATTGTTTAATTGTTTCAATATAAACACACATAAATATGCCTTCTATTTGAATAATATCAAACGTTTTAGATTTTAATTTCTTAATTAACTCTTCATTAAATTCATCATTATAAAATCTACTTACAAAGTACGATTGATTTGAAAATAAGTTTTTAAATGCACTAAACAGATTTGTATCTGTGTTAACAAAAACACTTTTGTAATTAGTTGCTTGTTTAAACTTTTTATCAACCCCTTCATCTGGCTTAAAATGTTTTTTTGTATTAATACATAAAAGATCTAACCCCACTCCATTACTTATTAAACCTAAAGCCATATTGTATATAGCAATACTACTTCCGTCGTTAGCGGGGTATGGTGCTTTGTTAGATATTTGTAAAATTTTTATCAAATTTTCTTTTTCTTTAATTTATAAACCCAACCAAAATAAGTACTAAAATCAAAAAGAGCGCTATCATTTGCGGCTTTATAAGTTAAAAAAATACTT
The DNA here is from genome assembly GCA_964487105.1 of uncultured Akkermansia sp. GTDB lineage: Bacteria > Bacteroidota > Bacteroidia > B-17B0 > Aurantibacillaceae > Aurantibacillus. The sequence continues at coordinate 10,765 of CAZAPH010000050.1, read as the reverse complement.
ATTGGTAAAAATATAAATACTGGTGTCCACATGCCTAACCAAGGAGGAACTGTTCCATCAAGTGCTAAAACATAAAACGCATCTGTTAATATAAAATAGAGTAAAAAAAACAATACAGCAACCACTACAGGTAAACCTAATCCTCCTTTTTTAATAATTGCGCCTAATGGTGCTCCAACAAAAAATAATACAATACAAGCAAAACAAACAACTATTTTTTTATGCCATTCTATTAAATACGAATTGTATTCAGCTACATCATTTTTAAAATTATTTAGAAAGCCATCTATATAACTTGCATTACTTCTTACTTGGTTTAAAGCACCCTCTATTAATTTTTCTTTTTGTTCTTTAGTAAGTTTACTCATAAAAGAATCTATTTCTACAATTGGGTTTTTATTTTTAGCTTTTATAGAATCAGGTTCTCTATTTTTTTGAGAAATTCTATTATAAAAATAGTCTTTAGATTGTCTATTTAACTCTATAAATCTTTTGTTCATTAAACGTTTTGTGCTATCAGCAACTGAATCTAATTGCCAAACATTCATCATTTCACCACCATGTTTAAACTGACCTTCATCAGTACGTTTCATTTTTAAGTCTTCAACTTCTAAATTTACTTGTAGTTCTTTAAAATTTAATTGTGAAAGTGTTTTTTTCTTTTTACCAATGTTTTCTTGTAAATTAAGTTCTTCGTATCTATTACCATTTGTTAAAACTAAAACTAATGCGCTACTATCTGCAGTTGTAGTAATTTTTCCATATTTAGCATACATTTGCACAACATTACCCATTTTTGCGCTATGATCATAAATATAAATATTTTTTAAAGTATCTTTATTTTTAGATTTTTGTCCAACTCGCAAACTGTAATTATCTAACTTGTTATAAAAAATCCCTTCTTTAATGTTTACACTGGGTTTTTTTTGACGAATATCATATAAAAGTGTAGAGAATTTTAAATTAACTACCGGTAAAATAAAATTATTAAAAATAAATGTAAATAATGCTAAGCCAATTATAAACATAAATACAGGCTTAATTATTTGAAACAACGATAAACCGCTGGATTTCATGGCTGCTAATTCATAATTTTCGGCTAAACTGCCGTAGCACATAATAGAACCCAATAATACTGCTAAAGGAATACATTGAGGTATAATTGTTAACCAAGCATAAAAAAACAAAGTTATTAAATCAATAAAACTAAGTCCTTTACCAATAAAATCATCTAAATAGGTAATTACTATTTGAACCAAAAAAAATAAAAATACACTTACAAATAATGTAAGTATAAAAGGAGGTATAAATGTTTTTAAAGTTAAACTGTGTAATTTCTTTAAATGCATAAATATGCCTTAAAAATACACTTATTATAGCACTTTTTATGTTTGCAATTCATTAAACTTTGTTATTTTTGCTATCTATGATTAATGGTAAAAAAATAGTTGCTGTTTTGCCAGCATATAATGCTTCTTTAACTCTTAAAAAAACTTACGATGAAATTCCTTTTGATATTGTAGATGATGTTGTTTTAGTTGATGACCATAGTAAAGACAATACCTCTGAGGTTGCTCGTGAAATTGGCATTAAACATGTAATTAGGCACGAAAAAAATAAAGGATACGGTGGAAACCAAAAAACGTGTTACGATAAAGCCATGGAGTTAGGTGCTGATATTGTAATTATGCTTCATCCAGATTATCAATACACACCTAAATTAATACAAAGTTTAAGCTATTTAATTGCTAACGATTTATACCCAGTTGCTTTTGGGTCGCGAATTTTAGGAAAAGGCGCTTTAAAAGGTGGTATGCCTATGTATAAATACATATTTAACCGTATGCTTACATTTTCTCAAAATGTTTTAATTAATCAAAAATTATCCGAATACCATACCGGTTATAGGGCTTTTAGCAAAGAGGTTATCTTAAAAATAAATTACCATGCCAATAGCGATGATTTTGTGTTTGATAATCAAATGATTTCTCAAATATTTTACGCCGGTTTTGAAATTGCCGAAGTTACTTGTCCTACTAAATATTTTCCTGAAGCAAGTAGTATTAATTTTAGGAGAAGTATGAAATATGGTTTAGGTGTACTTGGTGTTTCATTTGTACATTTTTTTAATAAAATTGGCTTAACTAAGTCAGAAATGTATAAAACCAGAAATTAATTTATAAATAATAACCTATGGCGGTATATAGATTTAGAGTTTGTTTAGAAGATAATGAAGATATAATTAGAGATATTGATATTAAATCTTCACAAAATTTTGAGCAATTTCATCTTGCTATACAAGAAGCGTTTAAGTTTGATAATAAACATGCAGCTTCTTTTTTTGTTAGTGATGATTATTGGAGAAAAAATCGCGAAATAACTTTACGTAAAGAAGATTTACCCTTAGAGCCCGAAGAAATAAAGCAAGGCGTTGAACCAAAAAAATTAATGATTGACACAAAAATTGCTAGTTTTATTGAACAGCCACATCAACGTTTTTTTTATGTATTTGATGCAACTGCCCAATGGAGTTTTTTAATAGAATTAGTAAAATTAGTTGAAGAAAATAGTAAGTTAAACTATCCGGCATGTATTAGATCGGGTGGTAATGCTCCTAAACAATATAAACAACTAAATAAACTACAAGAAGAAGAAACTACTAATAGTAAAGACCCTTTATTAGCTGCAATACTTGGTAATTCAGACCCCTCAGATGATGAAATATATAAAAAATTAGACACTGGTGAAGAAGGAGTTGAACAAGACGACCTAGATAGCTTAGAAGGAGAAGAAGGCGATGAAGACTTAATTGAAGACGAAGATGAATTTTCAAACGAAGAAGATGGAAATGACGGTTATGATGGTGATGAAGATAAATCAGACAATTACAATTAATGCTTAAATGGTTATAACACGCTTATTTAAAAAGTTTTTACAATTAAACAATTTTGGTTCATTTTTACTTTTGTTTTGTTTTATAGTTGCCATTTTTATTGAAAATTCAAATTACGCTCAAAGTTTTAAAGTAGTATTAAATTCAAACATTTTAGGCTTAACAGTTACCAATTGGGTTAATGAAGCTTTAATGACCATATTTTTTTTACAAGTTGGTTTAGAAATAAAACGTGAAATTGTTAAAGGTGAACTTGCTGATTTTAAAATAGCAGCTTTACCTATTTTTGGTGCAATTGGAGGGATGATTGTACCCGCTTTAATTTACTATCTATTTACCTATAAAACTATATACAGTAAAGGCTTTGGCATACCTATGGCTACCGATATTGCTATTTCATTAGCCGTAATAAATATGTTTGGCAAAATCATACCATTATCTTTAAAAGTATTTTTAGCCGCTTTAGCAATTATTGATGATTTGGGTGCAATTGTTGTTATCGCGTTATTTTACACAAAACAAATTGAATGGTTTTATCTAATTATGGCAATTTTATTTGTAATAATTACTATTGTTATAAGCTATAATAAAATTACATCTATTTTTATTTATTTACCATTAATGATTTTACTTTGGTTAGCCCTATACCATTGTGGTATTCATCCTTCTATTGCAGGAGCTATAGTTGCATTATGTTATCCGTTTAAAAATTATAAAAACGATGAAAAAAATATGATATTATTAAACAAAACAACAACTTACTTTATTGTTCCAGTTTTTATTTTAGTTAATGCTTTAATTAATATTAATAATTTAAATGGCTTAATTAATAGTTATAACTTAGGCATATTTTTTGGCTTAACAATTGGTAAACCATTAGGTATATTGCTTTTAGTATGGTTAAGTATAAAATTAAATTTTGCAAAATTATCAAATGGACTAAATTTTAAACACATACTTGGTGCAGGTATAGTTGCCGGTATTGGCTTTACAATGAGTATTTTTATTAGTCTTTTAGCTTTTGAAAATCAAAACCAATTAAACTCTGTTAAATTAATAATTACGTTAGCAGGTATAACTTCAATATTAATAAGTATAATTTACTTTAAACTAATTAATAAAGTTAGATTTTAATACTTTTGATTAACCTTTTAAAAACTGTTGTACCACTTCTTCTGCTTTTTTACAAGCAGTATCTAACACTTCGTTTATTATAAAAACATCAAATAATTCGGCTGTTTTTAATTCTTTTTCAGCTTTAGCTACTCTACGAGCAATACTTTCAGCACTATCGGTTTGACGTAAATGTAAACGCTCTTCTAAAATTTTAATACTTGGCGGCATTACAAATACAGCCAAAGCATTTTCTTTAAATTGATTTTTTAAATTTAAACCTCCTTCTACATCAATATCAAAAATTACAGCTTTACCATTGTCCCAAATTTTTTGCACTTCAGATTTTAGTGTACCATAATGTGTTCCGGCATATACTTCTTCCCATTCTAAAAATTCGTTATTTAATACCTTTTGTTTAAATTCATCTACACTTAAATAATAATAATCTTTACCATTCTCCTCTACCCCACGTTTTGGACGACTTGTAGCCGAAATTGAAAAAGCAATTTGATTAGGAAATGTTTTTAATAAATGCCTTACGATTGTTGTTTTACCTGAACCTGATGGAGCAGAAAAAATAATTAATTTATTAGCATTCATATACAAATATAAGTACTTGAATTGAGATTAATTAAAAAATTTAATTTTAGGTCTTTTTAAAGAATTATATTAAAAAAACGTTTTTAAATAACTAATTAGCCTTAACTAAAAAATCACCCTCTAATAAAGGAATAACGGGGCATTGGTTAGGGGTTAAACAATATTTAATATCTCGCTCTAAGTCTAATTTTGCTAAACGATTACGGTGCGAAGAATTTGCTAGAAATTTAAATAAATCGTGTTTAGCATTATTATACAACTCTATAGATGCAATTGTAGAATCACAACTAGTATCAAAGCCATACTTATAAATTAAGGGTTCAGCAACAGCACCTGCAAAAAGCGTATCTTCTAAATTAAATTTATTTTTCCATCCGGCACATAAAAACAAAACATCTTTTTTTTCATTTTTAATATAATCAATAACAGAATCTAAATTTAAAAAACTACCAATAATTACTTTATCTGCATGTTTAGCTGCTTCAATAGCTTGAGTACCATTAGTTGTAGTAATTGCTATAGTTTTATTTTTAACTTTATTATTCATATAGCCAAATGGGCTATTTCCTAAATCAAACCCGCTTACTATTTCTCCGTTTCGTTCGGCAGCAACCATAAACCCCTTTTTTTTATATTCAGTGGCCTCATCAATAGAAGCAATAGGTATCATTTTTTCAACGCCATTATAAAAAGCTG
>CAZAPH010000050.1:0-5450 GCA_964487105.1 uncultured Akkermansia sp. | reverse complement strand
AACAAATTCTGATGTTGCTCTTAAAACATCAATAACTACAACAATTGTATTTGGTTTATGAAATAAATTATAAGCCTGTGGTGTAAAACACACTTCAATGTTCATAAGGTAAACTTAAACATTATTAGTCTAATTTTTAAAAATATTTATTAATAATTAAAAATATTGTTTTTAAAAAAAAAGTATCTTTAAACCATGGTTGATTTTTTAAAAGAAAAAATACAAGCTAGTATTCAGCTAAAAACAGAATTATTAAACAATACAAACATTTTAAATAACGTAAATAAATGTATTGATGAAATAATTAAATGTTATAAAAATAACGGTAAAGTGTTTTGGTGTGGCAATGGCGGTAGTGCTGCCGATGCACAACATTTAGCAGCCGAATTAAGTGGGCGGTTTTATTATGATAGAGCACCATTATACAGCGAAGCGCTTCATGTTAATACAAGTTATTTAACGGCTGTTGCTAACGATTACAGTTATGATGTAATTTATAGCCGCCTAATTAAAGCTATGGTTACCAAAAATGATATTTTAATTGGTTTAACCACAAGTGGCAATAGTTTAAATATTATTAATGCTATTAACGAAGCAAACACAATAGGCGCTTTTACAATTGCATTTACAGGTGCCACAGGAGGAAAATTAAAAGATTTACCAAATCTCTTAATAAATATACCAAGTACAGATACTCCTCGTATCCAAGAGTGCCACATGCTTTTAGGGCATACCATTTGCGAATTAGTAGAAAAAAATATTTTTCCTAAGTAATAAATTAATGCTTAACACAGCAATTATACTTGCCGGAGGATTTGGAACTCGTTTAAAATCTTTAGTATCTAACATACCAAAACCAATGGCAATGGTTAATAATCAACCATTTTTAAATTACTTAATTAACTATTTAAAACACTATCAAATAAAAAATATTGTGTTTTCAACAGGTTATTTATCTAATGTAATTGAATTGCATTATAAAAATAAGTATGAAAATTTAACTATTAACTATAGTAAAGAAGAAGAACCTCTTGGTACAGGTGGTGGAATTAGAAAAGCAATTGAATTAATAGATGAACAAAATATTTTAGTATTAAATGGCGATAGTTTTTTTGATGTAAACTTATTTGAATTGTATAATCAATTTATCACCAACCAATACGATGCAATAATTGCTTCGCGAAAAGTTGAAAATGCAGATAGGTATGGAACTATGGAAACTCAAAATCAAATTATTACAAATTTTAATGAAAAAACAGGCAACTCAAAGCCAGGAATAATTAATGGTGGAGTTTACATTTTAAATAAAAACCATTATATTAATAACACAATAAACAATATCAATTTTTCTATCGAAAAAAATTATTTTGAAAAATATTTTAAAACCAGTGTTTTTGGTACTTACACTTGTAATGGATATTTTATTGACATTGGTATTCCTACTGATTTTTTAAGAGCACAAAATGAATTTAAAAACTTTAAATATAAATAAAAACTGGACTTTATTTTTAGATCGTGATGGTGTAATAAATAAAAAACTAGAAAACGATTATGTAAAACATTGGATTGAATTTGAGTTTATTGATAAAGTAACTGATGCTTTAAAAATTCTTACGCCTTTGTTTAATAAAATAATTGTAGTTACAAACCAGCAAGGTATAGGCAAAGGCATTTATAAACATGAAGATTTAGAGTTAATCCATAAAAACATGTTATATGAAATAAATTATTTACAAGGAAAAATAGATAAAGTTTATTATTCGCCTTATTTAGAAAAAGAACAACACCCTACCCGAAAACCAGGAATTGGAATGGCTTTACAAGCTAAAAATGATTTCCCCGAAATTAATTTTAAAACTTCAATTATAGTTGGAGATAGTTTAAGCGACATGCAATTTGGTAAAAATGCAGGAATGACTACAGTTTTTATTTCTGAAACCAATAATTTATCGCCTCTCATTGATTTTCAATATAATTCGTTATATGATTTTAGTAAATCGCTTTAAATAAATGAATTTAAAAGTAAGTATAATAACAATAACATTTAATGCCGAAAAAACTATTGAAAACACTATTCAATCTGTTATTACACAAACCTACAAAAACATTGAGTATATTGTAATTGACGGTAAAAGTACTGATAATACACTAAATATAATTAACAAATACTCTCATCAAATTTCTAAAATTATCTCTGAAAAAGATAATGGTTTATACGATGCAATTAACAAAGGCATAAATTTAGCAACTGGTGATGTTATAGCACTAATACACGCTGATGATTTTTACATTAATAATAATATAATTTCTAATTATGTAGAAAAATTTAATCAAACCAATGTAGATGCGGTTTATGCTAACCTTTATTATGTTAATGCAAATGATACTTCTAAAATAATTAGAAAATGGAACAGCGGTAATTATAAATCAAATTTATTTAAATGGGGTTGGATGCCCCCGCATCCAACCGTAGTAATTAAAAAAAAATGTTATGCCCAATTTGGAAATTATAAACTAAACTATAAAACAGCAGCAGATTATGAATGCATATTAAGATTAATACACGTTAATAAAATTAAATTGGCCTACCTTAATCAATTTGTAATAAAAATGAGAATTGGTGGAAAAAGTAATCAAAGCTTAAAAAATAGACTAAACGCTAATAAAGAAGATAAAAAAGCATGGCATGAAAACAAAGTTAAACCTTATTTTTTCACTTTGATTTTGAAGCCTTTAAGGAAAATTTTTCAGTTTTTTTAATATTTACCAAACTAAATGCATTAATTATTCGTTTTATATGTAAATAGCCTGATTTTAAATTTTTTAGAGGTCTTTTTTTTATAATTTTGCACCCTAAATTATGAAATATTAATGCAAAAAGTTACTTATTATATTAAAAAGCTACAAAATAGTACAAAATTGCTTTCTATTGGAGCGTTAATTTTCTGTATTAATTTTTCATGTAAAAAATATAAACCCGCAAACCCAGTTTTTTATATAAAAAGTGACCAACTTACTTTAAACACAAATATATCAACCCAAGGTGAAGGCACCCAAAACATAACTGAATTATATGCTTATGCAAATGGTAAATTTCAAGGTGCATACCCTGTTGGCAATAAAATTCCTATTCCAAACCCTGATAACAAAAATGTAAAAATAACCTTAATTGCAGGTATTAAAAATAATGGTATTTCAAATACAAGAATTAATTACCCCTTTTACGATTTTTTTATTTTAGATACGTTAGTACCTCAAGCTAATATTATTACTAAAAACATAAAATTTTCATATAAATCAAGCGTAAATTTCCCTTTTATAGAGGGTTTTGATAGTGGAATTAAAATGATAAAATCAACTCTTTCTGATACAACCATAATTGTTACTAATAATGGAACAGGGATTTCAGGAAATTTTGGAAGAGTAACATTATCATCTCCCAATAAATATTCCCGTATTGAAACGGCTTTACAATATACATTACCAACTGGAGAACCAAATTTGTATTTAGAGTTAGATTACAGATGTAATACTGAATTTGAAGTTGGTGTTTTAGGCGAAAATAACGAAGAAAAATCTTCAGTAAGAGTTACACCAAAAGATAATTGGTCTAAAATTTACATTTCGTTAGCCGATGCAGTTAATAGAGAACCAAAATATTCTAAAAACAAAATTTATATAAAAGCAGTAACAACTTCTGCTTTACCGGCACTTACTTTAGATGTTGATAACATTAAAATTATTCACTTTTAATGAATAAAAAAATTATAACTATAAAATATGTTATTTTCGATTTTTTATCGGCTGCTTTAGCTTGGACAGTTTTTAACTATTACCGCAAAACACGTGTTGATGCTCTTCAAACCGATATTAATGATATTTTAATACACGATAAACAATTTTATATTAATATAATTTTATTGCCAAGTATTTGGGTGTTAATGTACTTTTTATCTGGCGTTTACAGCAATGTTTTACGTCGTTCGCGTGTAAACGAGTTTGTACAAACTTTAGTTACGTCGGTTATTGGGGTTACAATTTTATTTTTTTACATAATATTAGACGATTACGTTCCCTACTACAAAATATATTACAAACTTTATTTTCTGTTACTTATTTCTCATTTTAGTTTTACTGCATTTTTTAGGTTAATACTTTCTACCCAAACCAATAGAAAAATTCATAAACGAGAGTTTGGTTTTAACACTATAATTATAGGAAGTAATGAAAGAGCCTTAAAAATGTTTAAAGAAATAGAATCTTTAAAACGTGGTATTGGTAATAATTTTATTGGTTTTGTTCATATTGAGGGTAAAAATGGTTATAGTGAAGAGTTAAAAAAAGAACTAAAACATATTGGCGAAATAACAGATATAAGATCAATAATTATAAATTATAAAATAGAAGAAGTAATTATAGCCATTGAATCGTGGGAACATAATTATTTAAAAAGTATTATAAATGAATTAAATGACCTTGGGGTAACTATTAAAATTATACCAGATGTGTACGATATTTTAAGTAGCCATGTTAAAATGACAACAATACATGGCACACCTTTAATTGAATTAAAAAATCAAATTATACCAATATGGCAAGTTTCTGTAAAACGATTTATTGATGTTAGTGCTTCTCTTTTTGTATTAGTATTTTTTAGTTGGTTTTACCTTTTAATTGCTTTAATTATTAAACTAAACTCTAAAGGTCCTGTATTTTTTAAACAACAACGTATTGGCAAATGGGGGTTACCTTTTAATATCTATAAATTTAGAACTATGTGTATTGATGCTGAAAAAAATGGCCCTGCCCTATCAAGCGATAACGACCCACGTGTTACTAGTTTTGGTAGAATTATTCGCCGTACAAGAATAGATGAAATTCCTCAATTTTTTAATGTATTAATTGGTGATATGAGCATTGTTGGCCCAAGACCAGAACGCCAGTTTTTTATTAATAAAATAATTGAAAAAGCACCCCATTATAAACATTTACACAAAGTAAGACCAGGCATAACAAGTTGGGGACAAGTTAAGTACGGTTATGCCGAAAATACTGATCAAATGATTGAACGCTTAAAATTTGATATTTTATATGTTGAAAACATGAGTCTTTTACTTGATTTTAAAATCTTAATTCATACCGTATTAATTGTTTTACAAGGGCGAGGTAAATAAACTAATATTACGTTTCTTTTTTAATTCAGTTTACAATAATTTTTGCATCTTTATAAAATTAGCCAACACATTAACATAATTTCTTTTGACATTCCTTTTCCTGCTAATTATGGGGGAGTTATAGATGTTTATTATAAAATTGTTGAATTACATAAACAAAACATTAAAGTACATTTACATTGTTTTAAATATGGTAGAAATGAAGCCCCTGAGCTCGAAAAAATTTGTGAAAAAGTGTATTATTACAACCGTAAAACATCTTTATTAAATCAATTT
>CAZAPH010000049.1:0-20629 GCA_964487105.1 uncultured Akkermansia sp. | reverse complement strand
TTTAAAAGTTGATGATATTAAACCTATGAAAGGTTATGTTCAATTACAGTATTAAATAAAATAGCTTAATTAAGCTATTTTATTTTTGTTTAAGATATAAGTCTAATTTGATGAAAAATTACTAAATCGATTTCGGTGCTAAGTCTGCATTTTATAAACACAAATGCACTAAAATTCCCTCAATGAAATTATAGTTTTGATAAATAAATAAAATGAATTTAAATTAAATATTTAGATTAGTAAAAAAATAGTTATGCAAAAATACCGAGCAATTATTATAGATGACGAAGAAGACAGTAGAAGTAACACTAAAAACATGTTGCAAAATTATTGTACTGAAATTGAAGTAGTAGCTGAAGCAGCAAGTGGGCCAGAAGGCAAACAAAAAATAATTGAACATAAACCTCATGTTGTTTTTTTAGATATAAATATGCCAGGCATGAATGGTTTTCAAATGTTAGAGGGAATTTATGAAAGAGATTTTTGTGTAATATTTTTAACAGCTTACAGCGAACATGGTATTACAGCTGTAAAAGCAGGGGCTACAGATTATTTATTAAAACCTTTAATGTTAAGTGAATTACAAGGTGCTATTAGAAAAGTAGTTCAACATTATGAAACTAATAAAGGAAGCACTAACCATTCTACAAAAACTGAAGGTGATAAAAACCTTGTTTTAATTAATCATAGTAAAGGATTTACATTGGTTGATTTTAAAGATATTATATGGTTAGAGGCAAGTGACAATTACACCAATTTATTTTTAAAAGATCAGAAAAAAATTGTTGCAAGTAAAACATTAAAAGAGTTTGAAACTATTTTGCCTGATAGTGATTTTTTTAGAATCCACCGTTCTGCTTTAATAAATGTAAACTATGTAAAAGAATACAGTAATAATGAAGGCGGAGAAGTAATTTTAAGCGATGGAACACATGTACAAGTAAGTAAGGCCAGACATCAAGATTTTGCAGAGTTTATTAAAACAAAATCAGTAACTCCTAAATAGTTAGTATAATTTTTTATTTTTTTGAGTTAATTTTATATCGATTATAATACTAATATTATAAAAATATTAAGCTATTTTGAAGTCCACAAGTTAGAACATTAAATACTGGAGTAAATTTTAAATTAAAGTGGAAATTTTACTATCTATTTAGCCCATATTATACATCAGAAATCCTATTACGAGCCAAAATCTCTTCAAAAGATGAGGCTTCGCAACTTTTACTCATTCACCATAAAGATGATTATGACTCAATCGAAAAAGCTCACATTTTATTGAGTTTTTGACTCTCACTACAAATTTCTAATAAATAATATGGGTTTAAGTTTTATGCAAAAAAAATCCGTAACTAAACGTTACGGATTTTTTATTCAATATAAAATTCTATTCGTCATCTTCTTCGTCATCATTAGTTTTCTTACCACCTGGTTTGGTACCACTTGGCGTTTTTGGAGCGTTAGGGTCAACAAAATCCCAATTTAAGATACTAAAATCAGTTCTACGGTTAACTTCGTGTAAAGCTTCTTTTTCTTGTTTAGTTTTTGCTTTAGCAATAACATCATCTTTAATTAGTAACATAGTTGCACCATAACCTTTTGCTTTTAAACGATCTGGATTAATCCCTTTTTCTTTCACTAAATAATCAACACAACTTTGAGCACGAGCAGCAGATAAAGTCATATTTGAAACAGCTTTACCACGACTATCTGTATGTGAACTTAACTCAATTACAGTACTTGGGTTATTTTTCATTACATCAAATAAGAAATTTAAAGAATCTTTTGCTTCAGGACGTAAAGTTGCTTTACCTAAATCATAAAGAATTTTAGGCATACGAATTTTTGGTACAACCGGTTTTAATTCAAAATCAGCTATAAAGTCTTTAGATTTATCTAAACCAACAGTTGTGATTACGCGTGTATCTTTACTAGCTAAATACCCCATTGTAAATGTTGGAGATGTAGATTGTTTACTTGTTTCTGTTGTTATAGTATAAGTAACTTTTTCTTTTAATTTAAAATTGTAACTACCATCTTTTGAGGTTGTATATTCATTAATAGTACCATCACTACCAACTATTTTAACTTTTACATTGGATACTAACTCTCCTTTTCCTTTAAAACCTTGTAACTCATCACCAGCACTTAATCCTAAACCTTTAACTGCAAAAGTTAATGGTGGTAAGTTAAAACTCCAAATATCATCGCTTCCTTTACCTCCATCACGGTTTGAAGTGAAAAAGCCACGTTGTTTTTTTCCTTCAAAAATAATTGAAAAATCATCAAAACTTGAATTTATTGGATATTTTAAATTTTCTACAGCTTTACTAAATTTTCCATCAGCTCCAGCTTCAGCAACAAAAATATCTAAACCGCCCATACCTGGATGAAAATCTGATGAGAAATATAATTTTTTTCCATCATCGCTAATTGTTGGGTACATTTCATTTCCTTCAGTGTTAACAGCTGGCCCTGCATTTACAGGTTGCCCCCAAGTGTTTGATTTTACATCAAAAGTACAAGACCATATATCTAAACCTCCATAACCACCACTTTTACGTGAAGTAAAAAATAAAACTTTACCATCGGCTCTTAAACAAGGGTGGCCAAAGTTTACGGTATCGTTATTAAATGGTAATCTTTCAGCATTTCCCCAAGTACTACCTTGTTTTTTAGACATATAAACACCGCATTTTGCTTGTTTGTTACTTTCTTCAGGGCAACGCGTAAAGAAAATCATATCTCCTTTTTTACTAACCCAAGCAGCACCTTCATTAACAGGAGTTGATATAGATGGTGGTAAAATTGTAGGTGTACTCCATTTACCATTTTTATCCATTTTAGTTTCCCATAAATCAGAATGGTTTGTACCTAAGTTAACTTCAGTAGCACCTAAAGCACCTTCTCTGCGAGATGTAAAAGTTATAGTTTGGTATTTTTTATCGCTAAATGTAGGCGCAAAATCACTCTCTTTAGAGTTTATTAATGCCATGTTTTCGATTTTATAACGTTGTGGTGTATCTTTCCATTGTTGTGCTAATTCGCAAGATTTTACTCCTAAATCAGCTCTTTTTGCATCACCACCTTTTGTTTTATAATTTTTATATTCAACAATTGCTTCAGGATATTTCATTTGAACTTTTAGTACCTCAGCCAATTTTAAATAAACTGTTGGGTCGTCAAAATTTCCAGCTATTGCTTTTTGAAAGTATGATTCAGCCGATTTGTAGTCATTAATTTCTTGACTAGCCACACCACTTTTAAACATAATTAACGCCTTTTTATCTTTTGGCGCACTTGCATATACTTGCTTGTACATAGTAACTGCTTTGTAGTATTGTTTTGCATCAAACGAAGCGTCTGCTTTCTTTAAAGCCTTTTGAGACAAACCTGTAGTTGCCAAAGTAGTAACTGCAGCTAGGGTTAAGGTAATTTTTAAAGTGTTTTTCATACTTTATATCTGAATTATAATCGGCTAATATAAGAATAAATAATTTAAATGTTAACAAAAATTAATTTTTTTGTATAAAAAGATAAAAAATACTCAATTTTACACAAAATTATGGGTGGAATTTATCTACATATTCCTTTTTGTAAAAAAGCTTGTAATTATTGTGATTTTCACTTTTCTACTAATTTAAATAATAAATCTGCACTGGTTAACAGTTTGCTAAATGAAATCGATTTAAGACATAATTATTTAGATACCAATGTTTTACATAGTATATATTTTGGTGGAGGTACTCCAAGTTTGTTAACGTTTAACGAGTTATCTTTAATTTTTAATAAGTTAAAACACTACTTTATAATTGAAAGCAATGCTGAAATTACGCTTGAATGTAACCCTGATGATATAACAGAAGAAAATTTACATTTTTGGCTAAACTTGGGTTTTAACAGATTAAGTATAGGGCTGCAAAGTTTTAATACTTCTGAACTGCTTTGGATGAATAGAGCACATAATGCCGAACAAAGCTTTAATTGTATTAAAAAAGCAAAACAAATTGGTTTTAAAAATATTAGTGTTGATTTGATTTATGGTAGTAAATTTCAAACTGAAAAGAGTTGGAAAACAACAATTGATACTTTACTAAAACTAGCAATTCAACATGTTTCGGCTTATAACTTAACTATCGAAAAAGGAACACTTTTAGATAATGCATTAAAAAAAGGCAAAGAACCGCCTATTAATGATGATTTTTGCGCTTGGCAATTTGAAGTATTAAGCGATAATCTAACCAAGGAGGGATTTATCCATTATGAAATTTCAAATTTTGGCTTACCTAATTTTATTGCTGTACATAATACAAATTACTGGAAACAAAAGCCATATTTAGGTATTGGCCCTAGTGCCCATTCGTTTAATTTAGAAAGTAGGCAATGGAATATTAGAAGTAATGCTAATTATATGCAAAGTTTAAAAAATAAAACGTCATTTTTTGAAGTTGAATTTTTAAGTATTGAAAATAAATATAACGAATATATACTTACAGGATTACGAACAATTTGGGGTTGTAATTTAACTGAAATTACTTCAAAATTTGGAGAAAAATACAGCACACATAGCAAATCTATTTTAATAAAACATAAAAATTATTTTATTAGAACAGAAAATAATTTTTGCCTTTCTAACTCAGGAAGATTAATTGCTGATAAACTTGCCTCTGAATTTTTTATTTAATTACCTCTAAAAAATTAAGCAGTTCCTGTTTTACGAACACCTGCTGTTTTCTTAACTCCAGTACTTGTTTTAGTTTTTACGTTTGAATTAGATGCAGATACTTTTTTAGATTTACTTTCTGCAGCAATTTTAGATTTTACTTTTTCTTCTTTAGATTCATCTAAAGATTTTTCTTCTTTTTCTTTTTAATTGCCTGTGGTATGTAAAGTATTGTAAAAAGTAAATAATTTAAGAATATTACTTACATAAACTCTATCTTTATCATATACAGGTAAAACAGATGCAAAATAAGCTTCAACAGCTTTATCATCAGCTTTATTATCAATAGCTAAACCAGCTTTTTCTTTTGTGAAAATATTATGCATAATCGCTTCAATTGGTTTATCATCACCAGTTGTAAACATGCTTATATCACTTAATGTAGAAACTTTTGTTGAAGCATAAACGTTAATACGTTTTTTATCAGACAAACCCTCAACAATAATACCATTTTTGCTTTGTGCAATAATTTTATACAACCCAGGCTGACCTGAAATAGAAATAATACCTGTTAAATCAATCATCTTAAAAAAATTAGGAGAGCAAATATACTTATTTTATATAAAACACCAAAACTTAACTTAATTGAAACTGAACATATTTTATATCCTCCCCTTTTTCTGTAAATAATGCTTCATAATGTGTTTTAATATCAACTAACTCAGTTCTATCACTAGGGCAGTTTTTATATAAATCATTTGTTTTCCAAATAAGTGGTAATTTATTATCATTAATTGTTTCTAAAGTAAATTCATATAAGCTTGTGCTATCTGTTTTTAGATTTACAAATCCTTTAGTTTTTAAAAATCGCTTGTATCTATTTAAGAAACGTTCATGAGTTAAGCGTGATTTTGCTCTAGTTTTTTGTGGTTGTGGGTCAGGAAATGTAATCCAAATTTCATCAATTTCATTACTATCAAAACAATGATCTATAAAATCAATTCTTGCTCTTAAAAACGCAATATTACTGAGCTTTAACTCTTTTGCTTGTGTTGCGCCTGTCCAAATTCTATTGCTTTTAATATCAACACCTATATAATTTTTATTTGGATTATTTTTTGCTAAACCTACACTATATTCTCCTTTACCACATCCTAACTCCAAAACAATTGGGTTATTATTTTTAAAAACTGTATTGTGCCATTTTCCTTTTAATGAAAATCCAGTTGCTAACTCATTAAATAAAAAAGTAAAGCAATTAGGCAAACTTTTATATTCTACAAATTTTTGAAGTTTACTAGGCATAAATTTTAAAATACAAATGTATTATTTGTACACGATAAATACTTTAAAACTTTACAAAATTTAAGCTTTTAAACAAATAAAAAAAATTAAATTTGTTAAACACTTCTTTAAAGTTGGCAAGCTTATTTAAATATTTAATAAAATTTTACATGTGTATTTTACTAACTGTAAATTGTTTAGCTTGTAAAAACACTGTTAAAAATAACACAGACCCAGATACTTTAATATCTCCAAAAAATAGTTTACCAAACACTTATTTTGTTACAAATTATTGTAATAACGTAATTGGATATTGTAATCCAAAAACCAATGTTAACGAAAATTATATTTTTGATAAACAATTATACCTAAATAAAGTAGATACATTACCTCAAGTTATATTTTGGCGCCAAATTATGAACATGCACCAAGATAGTAGTTTAATTAATATTGCACGAAATAGAAAAATAGTATCTAAAATTCATAATAAAGAATGGACTAAGTTAAATGATAGTTTAAAAAATAAATATAGAGATAGTGTAAAGTTTAGCTTAGGGTTAGATAGTACAGATAGAATTTTATTAACCACAGGAAAAAAATTTTTTTATGATTTTGACAGAACCTCTGTTCATTTTAACCAAGGAATAAATTGTTTTGTTGAAAATGAAGTTGACCCTTGGTATGCACAAGCTATTCTTTTAATTGAAAGCCCAAACAAATTACAAAAAAGCAATGCCGGTGCATATGGCCCTTTTCAATTAATGAAAGGTGTTGCGCGCATGTTTGGCTTAAAGGTAAACAAAAAGCTTGATGAACGAGCAGACTTTGAAAAAAGTGCTTTTGCTGCAAGTAGTTTAATTAAAAAAGTATGTGTTCCAAAAGCTCATGAAATACTAACAAAATTTAATATTGCTAATCAAAATGAAAATGAATTGTGGTTTAAATTATTAGTGATGCATATTTACCATGCTGGTTCGTATAACGTTGAAAAAGCAATAGAATCGTTTAACCCTACCGAAGGAAATATTACTATTATTTATAATTTATGGCAAGCTCATACCCATCGTTTTAAAAGTGCTTCACAAAATTACTCTCAACTAGTTTTAGCAGCTATGTTAGAAATGAACGAAAGAAATAAGGTTGAAAACAAAACACTAAATTAATGTTTTATAAACTCTCAAAACTTTAATTAAAGTGTCTAATTCTATTTTACATCTTAAAAAATTAAAACAACTTTTACAAATTGAACGTGATGAAGATTTTAAAATTTATCAAACGGAATTTTTAAAAGCATCAATTGAAACTAGGCGGAAAAATGGCGTAACATGGTATCCTATTAAAATAAATTCTGAAGAACTAGGTTATGCCGATTATTTACAATTAGAAATTGAAAGAACTACACATTTAGATTTACCACATCAATTTAGTAGTGGAAAAAACATTAGTTTATTTTCAAATCAGAATTCAAATGAGCAAGTTTCAATTAGCGCAACAATTAAAGTTTCATTTAAAAATAAATTAAAAATAATTGTACATGATGATGAGTTGCCAGATTGGTGTTACGAGGGCAAATTAGGAATCAACATAACATTTGATGAAAATAGTTATACCGAAATGCAATTAGCTTTAGATAAAGTTATAATAGCTCAAAACTCAAGAATAGCTGAATTAAGGGAAACTTTTCACTCTTCTATTCCACCAAATTTTAGTGCTGAATTAGATTCAATTTTTATTCAAAATTTAAATCAATCGCAAAATAATGCAATTAAAAAAACATTGGCCTGTAAAGATGTTGCGGTAATTCATGGGCCACCAGGTACAGGTAAAACAACAACATTAGTTCAAGCAATAAGAATTTGCACACAAAGTGAAAACCAAGTATTAGTATGTGCACCAACCAACACCGCAGTTGATTTATTAACAGAAAAACTAAAAGAAATTGGAGTTAATGTTATAAGATTGGGGCATCCGGCTAGAATTTCAGAGGAGTTAATAAATACAAGTGTTGATGGGCAAATTCAAAATCATAAAAATTATTCTGAAATAAAAAATTTACGCAAAAATGCCGAAGAGTATTTTAAAATGGCGGGTAAATATAAACGCGTTTTTGGTAAAGAAGAAGCTCAACAACGAGCATCATATTACAACGAAGCCTAAAACTGTATAAAAGAAGCTCGTTTAATTGAAGATTTTATTGTTGATGATTTATTTAATACTGCGCAAGTAATTTGTTGCACCCCAGTTACATCTGTTAACAAACATTTAACCAAAAAAATTTTTAATACTTTGTTTTTTGACGAAGCATCTCAAGCCATTGAACCTTTAGTTTGGATACCATTATTAAAATGTAACAGAATTATTATGGCAGGAGATAATCATCAATTACCTCCAGTAGTTAAAAGTTTACATGCACAAAAAGAAGGTCTTTCAATTACGTTGTTAGATAAATGTATTAATTTTAAAAATGCGATAAGTTTACTTAATAGGCAATATAGAATGAATATTCCTATTATGAAATTTAGTAATTCCTATTTTTACAATAACGAGTTAATTGCAGACGAAACTGTAAGTACACAAATGTTAGTTAATGAAATAACAGAAGTTGATAAAATCAACAACTCTCCTATTGAGTTTATAGACACTGCAGGATGTGGTTTAGAAGAAATTCAACACCCAGAAACATTAAGTAGTTATAATATAGGAGAAGCTAAAATAATATTTAATCATTTTTCACAGTTAATTAATTGGTATTCTAATTTTAAACAAAATAATAAATTATCTATTGGTATAATTTCCCCTTACAAAGAGCAAGTAAATTGGTTTAAAGAAAACATAAAAGAACTTTGTACCAATTCGTTAAGTATTGAAGAATTAAGAATAAATACAATTGACGGATTTCAAGGCCAAGAATGCGATGTTATTTATATTAGTTTAGTACGCAGTAATTCCGAACAAATTATTGGTTTTTTAAATGATATACGCAGAATGAATGTTGCTATTACACGTGCGAAAAAAAAATTAGTAGTTGTAGGTGATAGCGCAACACTAAGTGTAAATAAATTTTACGAATCGTTTATTAATTATTGCGACGAAAATAAATTTTATAAAAGTGCTTGGGAGTTTTTAGATTATTAAATTATATCATTTACATTAAAAAATAAAAAAGATTTTATAAATGAATTCATTAGAAATTTTCACAAAAAAAGATTTAAATACACTATTACGTTTAAGAGAAGGCGAAACAAAACTTGGTCAAACTGTACAATTATGTATAAATGAAAATTGGGAAAACAATTTATTAAACTCTAAAGCACAATTTGTAATTATTGGAATACCAGAAGACATAGGTGTACGTTCAAACTATGGTAGAGGAGGTGCCCACACTGCATACAAACCAGCTCTCGAAAGTTTTTTAAACCAACAAGATAATTTATTTTTAAATGGTAAAAATTGTTTTGTTTTAGGAAATGTTTTTGTTTCCGATTTAATGGAAAAAAGTAGTTCAATACAGTCTAAAAACAAAACAGATATTGAAGCGTTACGCAAAATGGTTGAAATAATTGATGAAAGAGTAGTTTATGTTATTTCAACCATAATAAAATTAAATAAAACACCAATAATAATTGGCGGAGGGCATAATAATGCCTATGGTAACATTAAAGGATGTTCCATTGTGCTAAATCAAAAAATAAATGTTATAAATTGCGACCCACATAGTGATTTAAGGGCTACAAATGGTAGACACAGTGGTAATGGATTTAGTTATGCCTTACAAAATAACTATTTAAATAAATATGCGGTTTTTGGTTTGCACGAACAATACAATAATATCAATTCGTTAAAGCAATTTGATCATAATCCAAATTTAATATTTTCATCTTTTGAAGATATTTTTATTAGAGAAAAAATAAATTTCAAAAATTCATTACAACGATGTATAAAATTTGTATCTGATAATAAATGTGGTGTAGAAATTGATTTAGATGCAATAACTAATGTGCCTAGCAGTGCTAAAACAAGTAGCGGAATTTCACAATTACAAGCTCGTCAATTTACTTACCAGTGCGCATATAATTTAAAACCTTTATATTTACACATTGCCGAAGGTGCTCCTGTTTTATCACATATTAAAGCCGATAATAAAACAGGGAAATTAATTGCTTATTTAATTAGCGATTTTATTAAAGGTTATTTAGATAATGACATTGAATAAAAAATACATATATCAAATTATAGGGCCATTACTTGCATTTTTAATTTGGAAATTTTCTGAGTTAGATCCTTTAAATTCGAAGGTAAGTTTAATGGCAGGTATTGCGGTTTGGATGTGTGTTTGGTGGTTTAGTGAAGCAGTTGATTTAGCTGTAACCGCATTAATACCTATTTTAATGATGCCCATTTTAGGGATTGCTAATGTAAAAACAGTTGCTCAACAATATACCGACAGTATAATTTTTTTATTTATTGGAGGATTTATGCTTGCATTTGCAATTGAAAAATGGAATTTACATAAACGAATTGCTCTAAAAATTTTATCAATTGTTGGTCAATCGCCTGCAAACATTTTACTTGGTGTAATGTTAAGTGCCTATTTAATTAGTAACTGGGTAAGTAATACTGCAACCACAATGATGCTGTTTAGTGCCGTATTTGCGCTTATACAAGAAACTAAACATTATATAATAAAACATCAAAAAAAATTTGCAGCAGCAATGCTTTTAGGTTTAGCTTTTTCTGCAACCATAGGTGGAATGGCAACGCCTGTAGGCACTCCTCCAAACATGTATTTTTTTAAAGCCTATAAAGAAGCATTTCCTAATTTAAATGATTTAACTTTTTTAAGTTGGAGTAAGATAGGCTATCCTATTTCAATTTGTCTTTTAGCTTCAACTTATATTTGTTTATATTTTTATTTTATTAAAAATAAAGTTGAGTTAAAAATTGACGAAAAATTTTTTAAATCAAATTATAAAAATTTAGGTAAAATGAGTTATGAAGAGAAATGGGTTTTTATTCTTTTTATTTCTTGCATAGTATTATGGTTTACCCGATCTGATATTAATTTTGGAACATTTAACTACAAAGGCTGGAACAATATTTTTCCTGTAAATAAATTTGTTGACGATTCGGTTGTTGCCATAATAGCCGCACTACTATTATTTCTAATACCAAGTAAAACTGATAAAGGAAAAGCTTTATTAGAATGGGAAGATGCAAAAAAATTACGTTACGATATAATTTTAATGTTTGGAAGTGGTTTTGCATTAGCCTATGGTTTTGAAACTAGCGGTTTAAGTATTTGGCTAGCCGACACATTACATTTATTAAAAAACATACATCCTTTATTGATAATTTTAGGGATATGTATTATTACAACCATTATATCAGAATTTGCTTCTAACATAGCAAGCATTCAATTAGCAATCCCTGTAATGTTAGCTTTACAAAAAGATTTAAACTTACCACCTTTATTATTAATGATTCCTGCAACATTTGCTGCATCATTAGGGTTTATGTTACCTGTAGCAACTGCGGCTAATACCATAGTATTTGGAACAAAACAAATTGACATAAAAGATATGTTTAAAATTGGTTTGATATTAGATGCAATTGGTATTTTAATTATTACTTTTATGTGTTACTTAATGTTAAGTTAAAATGATTATTGGAAAACAAATAGAAAAACAATTTAATGAGTTAAAAATTTTAAAAGGTGTTGATTTAGAAATTAAACAAGGTGAAGTGGTGAGTATAGTTGGATCATCTGGTGCAGGTAAAACAACCTTATTAACTATTTTAGGGACTTTAGATAGGCCAAGTTCAGGTGAATTGTTAATTGATAATCAATCCGTATTTAATTTAAATGATACAAAATTAGCTGCTTTTAGAAATCAAAATATTGGTTTTGTTTTTCAATTTCACCAATTATTACCTGAGTTTAACGCTTTAGAAAATGTTTGCATACCCGCATTAATAGGTAAAAAAAATAAAAAAGAAGCTGAGTTAAAAGCAATTGAATTACTTGATTTATTAAATTTAAAAGATAGGCTAACACATAAACCATCAGAGTTAAGTGGAGGGGAACAACAACGAGTTGCTGTAGCACGAGCACTTATTAATCAACCTAAAGTAATTTTTGCAGATGAGCCAAGTGGAAATTTAGACAGTAAAAACGCAAAAGAACTACATGAGTTGTTTTTTAAATTACGTGATAATTTTAATCAAACTTTTATTATCGTAACTCATAATAACGAATTAGCTTTAATGGCTGATAGAAAACTTGAAATGAAAGATGGGAAAATAGTTTTTTAAAATTAATTATTGTTTTTAATATCAAATAAAATTTGTTCATCAACATTATCAAAAACTAAACCTCTACGATTATAAACAATTTTAGTAGTTTCAATTAATTTTTCAATTTGATACTCGCTAAATCCTTCGACTCCACCCCAACTAAAATTATTTATATGAGTTGACGGAAAGCCAGAACCAAAAACATTAGCCCCTACACCAACAACAGTTCCTGTATTAAACATTGTATTAATACCACTTTTACTATAATCGCCCATAATTAAACCGCAAAATTGTAAACCTGTATCAATCATTGTTTTTTGTAAATAATTATACAATTTAACATTACCATAATTGTTTTTTAAATTACTGTTATTTGTATCTGCTCCTAAATTACACCACTCCCCTATTACGCTATTTCCTAAAAAACCATCATGTGCTTTATTACTATAACCAAAAATAACAGAATTATTTACTTCGCCACCTACTTTACTATAAGGGCCTATGGTTGTTGCTCCATATATTTTAGTAGATAATTTTAATACACTATGCTCACATAAAGCTAAACCACCGCGCACAACACTTCCTTCCATTATTTCACTTTCTTCACCAAGGTAAATTGGGCCAGAGTTTGTATTTAAAATACAGGCTTCAACTTTTGCTCCTTTTTCTAGAAAGATTAAATTTTTATCACCAATTATTGTATTACTAGAACTAATATTTTCTGATTTTTTGTTTTGAGTTAAAATTTCAAAATCATTTTTTAATGCTTCGCTGTTTTTTTGAAATATATCCCAAACATTATTTAACGTTAACGGTTCAATTGTTAACTCAGTACAATTTAAATTTTGGTTTTCATTTTGTTTAGAAACACCATTAAATGCAATTAATTTGTTGTTAAAAGTTAAAGCCTGATTAGTTTTTAAATTCTTAATTAATTCAACCAATTGTTTATTTGGCATAACATTAGACGAAATAAATATTGCCTCACTTTTACTAAAGTTATTAAATTTTTTTGAAAGATATTTTTCTGAATGCACCATTACTGAAACATCTAAAAACTTTTCCCACTTTTGTTTAATGGTTAAAATACCACAACGTAAATAACTAACAGGTTTAGTAAATGTAAGTGGTAAAAAATTTCTCCAAACTGTTGGGTCGTCTATTAATACAAATTCCATTATAGTGTTATATTATATTTTAAAAAGTAAATATACTATTAATCCCAAATAAGTTGTCCGTTTACTGAATTTATCATTGTTTGCGCTTTAAGTAAACATTCATCAAACTCTTGATATGGGTTACTTAAATTTGTGATAGCTCCACCTACAGCAAAACTTAATTCTCCTGTTAAATCATTATAAAACAAACTTCTAATTACAACTGGTAATTCAAAATCATTATTTTGTTTAATAAAACCAAAAGTACCACTGTAATAATTTCTTTCAAAATTTTCTGTTGCTGAAATTATTTCAATTGCTTTTTGTTTTGGGGCACCAGTCATACTTGCCATAGGGAATGTAGCCTCAATAATTTGATCAAAACTTACATTCTCTTTTAATTTACAAAACACAGTTGTAACCATTTGGTGTACCGTTTTATAACTTTCTATATTATAAAGTTTGTTTACATTTACCGTTCCGCGTTGTGCTATCATTGATAAATCATTTCGTGCAACATCAACTGCCATTACATGTTCGGTTTTATCTTTAATACTATTTTTAAGTTGAAGTTTTAATTCTTCATCAATCTTATTTGTGTTACCTCTTTTTATGGTTCCTTTAATTGGTTTAGTATAAAGTAAATCGTCTTCTTTTTTTAAAAATAACTCCGGACTGCAACAAATAATATATTGGTTATTAAGTTTAACTAAATAATTATAATTTGTGTTACTAAGTTCAATTAATTTTACAAATACACTTAACACATCTAATTTTTGAGCTTGAGCTTCAAATTTTACACAAAAATTAATTTCATAAATATTTCCTAGTTGAATTTGATTTTTTAAAAAATTAATTTTTTCTAAATACTCTTGTTTTGAAATTAAAGGTTTAAAAATAATTTTTTGTGTTTGAGTTTGTGGTTGAATTTTAAGATCCAGAAGTTTAGTTTTTACTACATTATATTGAATGTAATTATTATTCTTAAAATTATTGTAAGGTATAATTACAAATCTTTTATCCGTTAACCCATTTTTATTGTTTAAAAGCAAATTGTTTAGCGTATATGTTTTACTAACCAAATTATCAAATTCGATTACCCAACAATCCTCTTCATTTGTGTTTAAACAACTTTGACTCATTTCTTATCATTTAAGAATAAACCTAATTTATAGTTTTATATAAAATACAAAACTATAAATTTTAATATGAAAAACTATTTTAAATAGGCTGATAAAAAACAAAATTTATGTTGTTGACCGCCTATTAAAATTTAGTTTAAATCAATACTTTACTATAGAATTAAAGAAAGAATTAATAAAGTAAAAATTTAAAAAATAAGTAAAGTTCTGTTATTATAGATGCTAAATATTTAGTCCAAAAACAAAACTTTACAATTTTTTATATTCCTGCAGGGGCTTGTTGTTGTGGTGGTAGTAACTCTTCGGCAGGAACAATAGCTGACAAACGTTGCATAAATTGTTTACTTAAATCTTCTTGTTTAAATTGTGCCGTTATACTAACCAAACGTTTTAATATTTCTTTTGCTTGTTCTTTTTCTCTGGCAAAAGCAACCATTCTATTTGGTTTTTGTGCATTATAAATTCTTAAATCACCTTCAAAAATAGTAAATAGTTTTTGTGCTAATTCGTTTGCTTTTGCAGTTTCTTTAATGTCGTAATAGGTAGCGCAAATTGGAAATATTGTAGCATCGAAGGCTATATTTTCATCGGGCATAACTTGTAAACATTTATCTAATACTTCTTTTGCCTTTTTATTTTTACCTTCTTCAACAAGTGCAGTTGCTAAAATACTCATTTGCATTCTTAAATTTCCGCACATTCTAACACAATTTTCATCAAGGTTAACACCTTTTTTATCCATTCCTCCCCACTTAAAGTTTTCCATAATGTTTTTATACATAGCAGTTGTGTTAACCCTTCCTCCCAATGCTTCTTCATTTTCAGTTTGTTTTATTGGCACAAACCTATATGCTAAACCTTCTAATTGAAAGTATTTTTTTAATCCTACGTAAGCATCATCACCAGTTGTAACAGCAAAATAAATTGGGCGCTCCCAATTATTGTTTGCAATTAAATCTAAAACCATTATGTCGTTTTTCATAATTGCTGAACGTCCGCCTAAATCCCATGTAATGCGTTTGGCTAATCGGGCTGTATCTTTAACTGAAATTACTTTATTTTTCATTACTTTCATGCTATCTACATTTACATAAAGTGTTCTTGCAGGGAATAAATCAATTACTTGTCCTCCTCCAACATCATATTTATTTTCAACATCATCGCTTAATAAAAATTTCATTGCTTCTTTTAATGCTACAGGCTTATCATCTTGTGCGCTTATATATGCGTAGCCTAATTTTTCTGATTCTATTTTTCTATCTTCAACAGTAAATGGAACTGGTTTACTATCATATACTGCTCGTTGCATTTGTCTTATATACCAATCGGTTTGCAATAAACTTAAATTAACTACCCTAACATCTGTTCTAATTCCTTCTACTTCCTGTGCATACCATAATGGGAATGTATCATTATCTCCATTAGTAAATAAAATAGCATTAGGGGCGCAGCTTTGTAGGTAATTAATTGCGCAGTCGCGTGATAAAGTTCTTAACGATCTGTCGTGATCATTCCAGCCTTCTTTAGCCATTATTCCTGGAACAACTAAACTAAGTGCGGTTGAACCAATTGCCATACCAATGGTTGCGGCTTTTTTACTTAAAGCATCAAATATAAATAATACACCATAACCAATCCAAATAGCAAAAGCATAAAAGCTTCCGGCATAGGCGTAATCACGTTCGCGGGGTTGGTAAGGATATTGATTTAAATATATTACAATAGCCAAACCGGTTAAAAAGAATACACAAAAAACTAACCATGTGCCTTGTTTATCTTTTTTGTATTGATAAAATAATCCTAATAAGCCTAAAATTAGAGGTAGTGCATAAAAATGGTTTCGGGCAAAATTATTTTTATCTCGATGAATAATTTGTGTGGTATCACTATCTAATAAAGCATTATCTAATCCAGTAATTCCGGTAAGCCAATTGCCTTCCATGGAGTTACGCATTAAACCTTGAACATCGTTTTGTCTGCCAATAAAATTCCATGCAAAATACCTCCAATACATAAAATTCACTTGGTAACTAAAAAAGTAATTTAAATTAGCTGCAAATGTGGGCACCTCAACCGATTCAGGTCCGTTTCTTCCTTCAACATTAATAAATTTATGATTTTCTTGAACATTTCCCCAATACTTATAAGCATTTTCGTGGTGTGCTTGCCCACTCCACATACGAGGAAATACAGTACAAAATTCTTTTTCATAAACTGGTTTTGATTTTTTACGTGCATCTACAACACGGTAATTTTTATTTACTTCGTCTCTTCCATAAATAGTTGTACCATCACCAAATTCAGAATTAGGGCGCGTTGGCGCATTATAATATTGCCCATATAAAATTGGCCAATCGCCATATTGTTCGCGTAATAAATAAGACAACATATTAGGCGCATTTTCAGGATCATTCTCATCCATAGGTGTATTTGCTTGAGAGCGAATTACCAAAACAAAGAAAGAAGAGAAGCCAATTAAAATAGTAGCTAAACTTAAAAACACAGTATTTAATACTAAAGTTTTTGTTTTAAAATAATTTATTGCATATAACGCACCACCAAAAAACACTAACCTAAAAAATGCATCGCTACCTTTTTGGAAAGATAACACAGCAAATAAGCCAGTAATAATTGTTGCATAAAATCCAATTTTATAATGTTTTTCATTTTTTGTTACAGTATAAAAAATAAAGCCAATCAAACTAATTAAAACTAATGCAATAAATAAAAATGTTCCTACATTATAAGGCATACCAAGCTTATTAGTGAAAAACACTTCATAATCGCTTAAAAATTTTACAGTTTTAGAAATTAAAATACTTTGTACAAAGCCTAAAATTAAAACAGAAGATACGCCTGCAATTATAAAACCTTTCCATGAGAATTTATATTTTTTAAAATAAATTACAAATGCAATGGCAGGAATAACAAGTAAATTTAATAAATGGACACCAATAGATAAACCAATTAGATAACAGATTAAAACGATCCAACGGTGTGCAGAAGCAGTGTTTATTGAATCTTCTTCATCCCATTTTAAAATAGCCCAAAAAACTACTGCAGTAAAAAAACTACTCATTGCATAAACTTCTCCTTCTACGGCACTAAACCAAAATGAGTCGGAAAATGTATAGGCCAATGCGCCAATTGAACTTGCCCCAAGAATTGCAAATTGTTTAGCTTTATCAAAATTAGTTGCATTAATTTTTAGTGTTTTAATTGCTAAACGACTTATAGTCCAAAATAAAAACAAAATAGTAAATGAACTACTTAAAGCACTCATTATATTTATCATCATAGCAGCAGTTGAGGGATCTGAGCCCCCAAGCAACGCAAAAAATCTACCAATTAATAAAAAGAAAGGCGCCCCAGGCGGGTGCCCTACTTCTAATTTATATGCACATGCAATATATTCGCCGCAATCCCAAAAACTTGCCGTTGGTTCAATAGTTGAACAATATGTAAAAGTTGCAATTGCAAAAACTAACCAGCCAATAATGTTGTTTAATTTTTTAAATTCTGTAGTCATCATAATTTTAAAAGATTTGCGAATATAAGATTTTAGTAGGGTTTAATTTCAGTTAATTTTGAAAATTTTAAACGAATATTTTTAAAAAATATTGGGTATAAATCAAAAAATTAGTATTTTTGCAACGGTTTTTTAAAAAATTAACCAAATTGCCCGATCGTCTAATGGCAGGACTTCAGTTTTTGGTTCTGACTATGTTGGTTCGAATCCAGCTCGGGCAACTAAACCCCTTTAAAATTAAATTTTAAAGGGGTTATTAGTTTTAAAATGTTACTTAAATACCTAACCAAGTTTTTGCAGCATCTCCTAAAATTATTTTCTTTTGTTCATTTGATATTGGTGCATTTCTAACTAACTCCCCTGGCACAGCTTCGCCTAAAGGAAATGGGTAATCGCTCCCTTGTACAATTTTATCTGCACCAACCATATCAATAACATATTGAAGCATTTTATGATCGCAAACGTGGCTATCCACCCAAAATTTACCTAAATATGCTTTTGGGTTAATTGGATTATCAATTGCCACTAAATCAGGCCTACATTCCCAACCATGTATAATTCTGCCTAATGTTGGTAAAAAAGACCCACCACCATGAGCAAAACAAACTTTTAATTTTTTATATTTTTCAAAAACGCCACCAAAAATCATACTACAAATAGCTCTACTAATTTCTGCAGGCATACCTACAAGCCATGGTAACCAATATTTTGTCATTTGTTCTTGGCCCATCATTTGCCAAGGATGAATTAATATTGCTGCGTTTAAATTTTCGCAAGCGGCAAAAAATTCATCAAACTGTGGTTCGTTGAGGTTTAAATTATTTATGTTGCTTCCTATTTGTACCCCTTTGTAACCTAGTTTCATGCAACGTTCAAGTTCTATTATAGCAAGTTTAGTATCTTGCATAGGCACAGTGGCTAATCCAATAAATTTATCAGGATAAGTATTAAACGTAGTTGCGATATCATCATTTAAAAATTGGCTAACCTTTAACGCATCATTTGCTTTTGCCCAATAGCTAAACATTACAGGTATAGTACAAATAACTTGCATATCCGCTTGGTGTTGTTGCATTTGTTCAATACGAGTTTGAGCATCCCAGCAATTAATTTCAATTTCTCTAAATTTTTTATCACCTTGCATCATCCACGCTTTATTTGATTGATGATGATTAAGCATAATAAAATCACCATATCCAAATTGCTTATTAAAATCTGGTATATGTTTTGGAATTATGTGCGTATGAGTATCAATAGTAAACATATTATAATTATTTATTAGTTAAAGTGCTTTTATATAACTCAATTAAATTTTGTGTAAAAGTTTTCCATTCATATTTTTTCTTTTCAATTTTTACGTTTTCAGTAAATTCTTCTTCAAGGTTGTTTTGAAAATAATAATTTATTTTTTCGCTTATTTTATCAATATCATTTTCAACTAAAAAACCACATTTATTATCAGGAACAATTTCTTTTAATCCTCCAACATTGGTAACCAGCATAGGTTTGTTGTAATAATATCCAACCATTGTTACACCACTGTTTGTTGCGTTTCTGTATGTTTGAGCCACTAAACTACTTGTGCAAAAATAATAACGAACTAAATCATTAGGAATAAATTTATCGTGTAAAATAATTTGATTTTTTTTTGAAGAATTTTGTAATTGAGTTAAATACGTTTCTTTTGTGTCGTAAAATTCTCCAGCAATTAATAAACAAACATCTTCACTTACATTGCTTTTATTAAAAGCATCAATTAAAATATCTAACCCTTTATAATGCCTTATTAATCCAAAAAATAAAATGTATTTATTGTTTGGG
Source organism: uncultured Akkermansia sp. (assembly GCA_964487105.1). Taxonomy (GTDB): domain Bacteria; phylum Bacteroidota; class Bacteroidia; order B-17B0; family Aurantibacillaceae; genus Aurantibacillus. The sequence goes on along the minus strand of CAZAPH010000049.1, from coordinate 739 downwards.
TTTAAACCTAATTGATTACAAGCTTCTGTTTTACTAACAATGTTACCATAGGTTTCGTACATTGGGTGCGGACTATACACTTTGTTTTTGTTTGAAGAAAATTTTTCAATGTCGGCTAAAACAGTTTTACTCATGGCTATAAAACCATTACAGCTATTAATAAAGTAATTTGTAAAAATTTTATCGCCAAATCTTTTTTCATGCGGGATAACATTATCTGTTAACGCTAAAACTTTAGTTTTTGATTTTACTAATCTTGCAATTGTACCTAAACTTGGGCCAAAAAATGGTAGCCAATATCTAAATAAAATAAAATTTGGTTTTTCTTTTTTAATAAAATAAGCTACTTTGAACCAATTAAACGGATTTATTGTATTTATTAAAGTGTGAATTTTAATTCCTGAAGGAGTCGTTCCACTTTTTTCATATTGACTAGATCCAGGAAATAAAAAATTAGGATATTGTAAACTATATGAGATTATTTGAGCATTATGCCCTGCTTTAATCAATTCTAAACATAAATTTTGATTAAATTCTGCAGGGCCGCCACGTAAAGGGAAAGCAGGGCCTACAATAAATATTTTTAGTTTTTCCTAAAAGTGAAATACAAATATAATCTAAATGCTTTTATTTAATTAAACATTTAAATCATAAATTAAATTATTTCATAAATATTATTCTTTTCCATAAGTCTGACATTTTTTATATTGGATTTTCCACTGACATCGCTCAACCCGAA
>CAZAPH010000048.1:5772-20690 GCA_964487105.1 uncultured Akkermansia sp. | reverse complement strand
TTAGTGGGTCGTTAAACTTATTTATTACAAAAGATTTAATAGGATTGCCTTGGTTATGTTTTTTAGGTCCAATTACTCCAATTGGTGGGTTAATATTATTAATAGGTTGGGTTTTAATTGGTTTAGGCTTTAAAAAAGAAAACTAAACTATTGTTTTTTTCTTTCGCCAATTTGTTGTCGCCACATTGCATAGTATAACCCTTTATTATCAATTAATTGATTATGTTTACCTTGTTCGATAATGTTACCTTGTTCTAAAACAATAATTTCATCGGCATGCATAATAGTGCTTAAACGGTGTGCTATTAAAATTACAATTTGATTTTTGGCTAAACTAATTGAACGAATAGTTTCAGAAATTTCATCTTCAGTAATAGAATCTAAAGCGCTAGTAGCCTCATCAAAAATTAATAATTTAGGATTTCGTAATAATGCTCGTGCAATCGCTAAACGTTGTTTTTCTCCTCCACTTAATTTAATTCCGCCTTCACCTATAGTGGTATTAATACCATCGTTAGTTCTGTTTAATAAATTTTTACATGAAGATTTTTCAAGAGCATTATAAATTTCTTGGTCTGTTGCATTGGGTTTAACAAAACGTAAATTATCTTTAATTGTACCGCTAAATAATTGAGCGTCTTGACTCACTAAACCTAATTGTGTTCTTAATTCATTTAAATTAATTTGAGTTGAATTAATGTTATTATACAAAACTTCGCCAACCTGAGGTTGATATAAACCCAGCAATAACTTAACTAATGTGGTTTTACCGCTTCCGCTTGGTCCCACAAAAGCAATTGTTTTACCTTTATTTATTGAAATATTAATGTCTTTAATTGCATAACCTTTATTACTAATATGCCCAAAGGAAACGTTATTAAATTGAATAGTTTCAATTTCACCAATAAGATTAGGGTGTACGGGCGTATCTTCGCTTTTTGAAGAAATAATTTTAGTAAAATTATCCATACTAATTTTTGTTTCGTTATAAGTTGCAATAACATTTCCAAGCTCTTGCAGGGGGTTAAACACAAAAAAAGAAAAAAACATTAATGTTATTAAATCACCAACTTTTATCATTCCTTTAAAAACAAAATAATATAATGTAAACACTAAAGTTGTTCTAACTAAATGAACAGTTGTACCTTGAATAAAAGATAAACTACGTATGTAACGCACTTTTTTTAACTCTAAGCCTAAAATTTTAAAAGTTGTTTCGTTTAATCTTTTTTCTTCTTGATTTATTAAGCCTAAACTTTTAACTAATTCTATATTTTTTAACGATTCGGTTGTAGCACCTGCCAAGGCAGTAGTTTCTTTTAAAATTTGTTTAGAAATTATTTTAATTTTTTTACCTAAAAAAGAACTAACAAAACCAATTACCGGAACAGTTGCTAAAAATAATGGGCCAATTAAAACATTAATTTTAATAGCATAAATAAATATAAACACAATGCCTATTATTGATTGAAATAATAAAGAAATTGAAATAGAAATAAATTTTTCTGTATCCGTTTTAACTTTTTGTAATTTACCTAAAGTTTCGCCACTTCTTTGATCTTCAAATTCGTTATAAGGTAAAGAAAGTACCTTTTTAATACCATCTGTGTACATATCAGCCCCAGTGCGTTGGATTACAATGTTTGTATTATAATCTTGAAAATTTTTTGCTATTCTTGAAATCATAGCCGCTCCAACAGATAAAACTAACCATGTTAAAATAGATTTAAAAAACAAATGAAAATCATCATTAAATTTTACATTAGCATCTCCAAAATTATTTATTAGTTTTCCGGTAATAATAGAATCGAACAAACTAAAACATTGATTAATAGATGCTAAAATTAAAGCAAATATTAAATGTTTTTTATGTTTAATTATATAACTAAAAAGAATTTTCATTTTTAAAAAAGGTAAAGATACAGAAAACTGTTTTTATACAGAAGCTAATATTTTACTTCGATAGGTATCTAAAATTGTAGATTTAGAGAGGAATCCCAAGTATATCCCATCATTTACTACAGGTAAATTCCATTGCCCAGATTCTTCAAATTTTTTCATAATAATAAAAATATCATCTGATTCGTTTACAACAGTATTAGGTTTAACCATAAGTTCTTTAGCAATTACAACATCGTATAAATCTGCGTTAAACATTTCTTCTTTTATATTATCTAAATAAATAACACCTAGTAGTTTACCATTTTTTTTAACTACAGGAAAAATATTTCTTTTACAAATTTTTATTGCTTCAACCACCTCTCTAAGGGTTGCTTTAAAATGAATAGGTGTAAAATCAGATTCTATTAATGTATTGATATGTAACTTGCTTAAAGCGCTTTTATCTTTATTATCAGAAACAATAGTACCTTTTTCTTTTAATTTTCTAACATCTAAAGACTCAGGGTGAAAATATCTTACAACAACATAACTGATAGAAGAAACCAACATTAAAGGAATAATTAATTCGTAACCACCGGTTATTTCAGCAATTAAAAAAATACCAGTAAGAGGAGCATGAAAAACTCCACTTAAAATACCGGCCATTGCAACAATAGTGTAATTACTGATTGGTACATTTTTAATCCCAATAAGATGTAAAAAAAAAGCAAAAACAAAGCCTAAATAAGCGCCTACAAAAAGAGATGGCGCAAAGTTACCCCCATTGCCTCCGCTTCCAAGAGTAATACCAGCAGCAATTGATTTTAACAACATTGCAATTGTTATAAATAAAAGAATTAACCACTTATCTGATAAAAATTTTTGTAATAAACTATTATTAAACAATTCGGCTGTATTTAAATTTGCTAAAGCTTTTATACTCTCGTACCCCTCACCATATAACGATGGAAAAAAGGCAAATAATAAGGCTAGGCAAAAACCACCAATAATCCATTTAATATAAATTGAATTAATTTTAGATAGTGAAGTTTCAATTTTTTCAAAAATAATAGTATAATAAAGTGAAACAAAACCTGCGAGTAAACCTAATAATACATAAAACGGAGTGTTGTGATAATCAAACGGAGCTTGTAATTTAAAAAATAATAAATTACTCTCTTGCAATAAAATATTTGATGTTAATGCCCCAAATGCTGCCGCAATTAATAAAGGAATAAAAGCACTAATTGTAATATCTACTAAAATTACCTCTAAAGCAAATAACACCCCTGCAATTGGAGCATTAAATGCGCCTGCAATACCTCCAGCAGCACCAGCAGCTAATAATAGCGTTCTATCTTTATAATTTAATTTGTATGTTTTAGCAAAATTAGACCCAATTGCAGCACCTGTATTTACAATAGGAGATTCTAATCCTGCTGAGCCTCCAAAACCAACTGTTAAAGCACTTGTAAAAATATGCGAGTACATTTGATAAAATGGTAAAAAGCTACTTTTTTTAGCAATAGAATATAAAATTACTGAAGTTCCTCGGTTTAATTGTCCTTTAAAAAAATATTTTACAATTATTACAGTAAGGCCAATACCAATTAAGGGCAATGCTAAATAAATATATTTAAAATGAAATTTAAAAAAATAGCCCTCAACTAAATACGTTCGAATAATGTTTACAACTAATTTTAGCACAACTGCTGCAAGTCCCGTGCTAAAACCAACTAACACACTCGAGAAAATTAAAAATTGTTTTTCATTGGTTTTATCGCGAATTAAATTTATAAATTTCTCAAAAATATTTACAGTTTTAACTTTCAAAATTAATGTAGTTCAATTTATTATAAGTTGTAAAATCATAAAATTATTTCAGTATTGAAATAGTGTAATATTCAACATATCTCTCATCAGGAGGAATGGAATATAACCAATTAAATATTTCTTCTTTTTTTGTAACTTGGTTTTCATCTATTTTAATGAAAGGAATTTCTTTTTTTGTGAAAACAAAAATTAATCTATTTGTTTCTTGTTTATTTTGATTACTTCCTAAGCTATAATCTATTTTTTCAGTAGGAAATTCTTTTTTTTCATTTTTATTTAACTCCGATTTTTTTTCAAAAGAATTTGGGAACAATAAATTTGCTTCACTATCTGTAATATTAAAAATAGTTAAAAAACATTTTTGAGTAGTTGTTACATTAAAAGTTAAATTATCATTATTGTTATAAACTGCTTTTATTCCATTAATATTTGCTTTAAAGGTAATATCTGCTTTGGTATTGTATTTAATCACTTCTGCATCAATAGTAATATCAAATATTATTTTATTATCATTAGTGCAATAAGTTTTTTCGTTTGTAATTTTAACTGATTTAACTGCTCCTTGTAATTCAGATTGGATATCGGAACTAAAAAACTGGGTGTAATCATTTTTATCTTGATTGGTAAATAAAATTTGATATGAGCTGATACTCTCATTAATTCCTGCATCTTTTAACGCATTAATTTTAGCATCATTTAAAGCTTTTATTTTAGCATTATTCGGGCTAATATCTCCTTCAATAAAACATGTACCTTTAATATTTTTAACATCAATACTTTTTTGCGAGAAATTGTAAAGACTTACGAGTATACAAATTATAAATATTCTTTTTTTTACCTTAATCATTTAATCTCCATTTACCCCATTTATCGATAATACTTGTACTTGTATTTGTTTGTGGGTTTTGTTCTTTACTATTAATTAATAAACTTTCTAAAGCAACTTTTTCTTTAATATAATCATTTAATTCTTTAAGCGTTAAGTCAGAACCTGATTCTTTAATTTTTTTAATTAAAAAATAAGTAAACATACCGTGTTTTTTTTCGGTATATGAAAGCGAAGCTTGGTTTCCACTACTTGCACTAAATACAACAATATTTCCTTTTAATAATTGTTCTTTAGGTTTAATTGAAATACTTCTTCCTGCAATTAAACTTTCATTTCTTGCTCCGCCAGTAAAGCAGGCATCGAGAAAAACAAATACATTTTGCGCAGGAAACTCTGTTAATTTAAAATAAACATCTTTAAGCTTTATACCATTTGAAACAAATGCTCCACTAATATCAACAGGAATTATATATGGTTCTTTACTTTGTTCATCGGGCATTCCATGGCCTGCATAATAAAAAAGTATTTTTGCATTTCCATTGGTAGTTTTTGCAATTAAATTTATTTTACTAATTGCTTGGCTAATTTGACCATACGTGGCATCAAGTAAAAAATTTACATTTTTTTCTGGTACTCCTAAACTTTTAGTAACATATTCTTTAAATAAAAAAGCATCTCGTTTGGCAAACAAAACATTTACTTCAGTATTTAAATCGGGTTGGTAGCTTTTATAATCTTCATTTCCAATTATTAAAGCATAAGTTTGTTCGTTAATTTTATCACTTAAAGGTATATTATTATCAATATCTGCAAACGCTTCAAACTTAAACGATTTATCTTCTTTAACATAAACAATTTGTTTTATTGTATCAATTTTATGCACCTCAACTGTTTTAATTTTAGTATTAGCTAAATTTTCTATTTCGTCCTTTTTAATTAACGGGTTATTTGGGTCCTCCGCTAATCTAACCACAAAATCTCGTGATGCTAACGCCCATTCAGATGAATTTGTACTATCATTAGTTGTTAAATATATACCTGAAATAGAACAATCAACTTTTACAAAATAAGTGTTGCCTTTTTTTACTTCAATATTTGTAGAAGCCGACCAATCGTTACCCCAATTTTTAACTGTAATATGTAATTTACCTTCACTTAATACTTGATATTCTAATGCAACTTTTTTGGTTAAGGTTGGTTTTATTGTGTAAATAGATTGCTTATTTATTTCAATATCAAAGTTAAACGAATTACATAAAATTTTATCGGATTTATAAAAGCATATTTTTGCTGATTCATTTAGTTGAGATTTTAAATTATAAAAACCTAAAACAAATAAAAGAAATATATATTTTACTATACGCATTAACTAAATTCGAAGGTATAAAAACCTTAGGAATAAAACTTAATTTTTTTATTAAATTTAATTAATAAAGTGGTTCGTTTAAAATAATTGTAGGTCTTTTTTAATTAATTTACCATTTATCCATTCATCATCTAAAATTGCATTATATTTTTTATAAAATTTAATTGCTGGAGTGTTCCAATTAAGAACTTGCCATTCCATACGTTCAACTTTTTCATTTTTTGCAACTTTAGCAACTTCATTAAACAATAATTTTCCGTAACCATTTTGTCGTTCATTTTCAGTAATAATAATATCTTCTAAAAACAAACATTTACCTTTCCATGTACTGTATTTAAAGTAATAAAGGGCTATCCCAATAATTGTAGTATTTTTTTCTAAAACAAAAAAATCAAATATTTTATCTTTTCCAAAGCCCCAATTATACATTTGTTCAACATTTACTGTAACTTCATTTGGTGCTTTTTCATATTCAGCTAATTGTTTAATTAAATCTAATGTTGCATTCAAATCTTGAGCGGTTCCTTTTCTAATTTTAATATTCATTTATAATTAATTTTAAAAACTATTTTTTGTAACTCTCTTTTTATTATCAATTCACTTATTGCTGTATGTATATCAATATCTTTTGTTAAACAATAATTTTTAATTTGATCTTCACTTATATCAACCCTATATAATAAAGCCTCAAATTTATTTTTAACTAATAAATCTTTAAGCTTATTTACAATATCATCAAAATTTGGAATTAAAGTTAAATTAAATGCTATTCCCGCCATTTCAAAATCTTTTTTCACTTGTTCAACAAAGAGTTGAAAAAGTTTATTATTTACCAAAAAATTATCCAATTCGTTTTTTTGCATTTTGCAACAATAATCTTTCAACCGGTTTATTATTAATTATATGGGTAGTAATTATTTCTTTCACATCGTCTAACTGTACATTAACATAAAAAATTCCTTCAGGATAAATTGCTATAGTGGGTCCATAATCGCAAATGCCTAAACATCCACTTTGATTAGTTCTAATTTTTAAATTAAGATTTAAATCTTTTATTTGCTTTTTAAATTCAGTAACTAAAGTTAAACCGTGTTCTTTGCCACAACTTAGGCGTTCATTTCCACTACGTTGATTTGTACAAACAAAAACATGAATATCAAATATTTTATCCATAAATTATCTTATTTTCAAATATAGGGTAAAACTCCTAGTTAATTCCAACAAATTTATTACAAAAAATAAGTAAATTTATAGCTTAATATGTATCGGTTATTTCAACTTTTTTGGGCTTATAATTTACCACGTTGGTCAATTTTATTTATTGATACATTTATTTGTTCTTTTGCATTAACTATTGCTTTTTTATTACGGTTTAATTTTGATAATATTCCAGAAGCTGATGCTGCAAATTTTTTAAAAGATTACATAATTGTTTTATCTATTAGGTTTATAACATTTTTAATTTCTAAAACTTATAAAGGAGTTGTAAGGTACACAAGCGCTAGAGATGCGGTAAGGATTTTTACAGTTATTTTAATTGGAAGTGTAATTGTTTTTGTACTTAATTTAATAGATTATTTTTTTATAAGCAAAAGCTATTTTATTCCAAACTCCGTAATTATAATTGATGGTTTGGTTACATTATTTTTAATGATAAGTTCAAGATTAGCGGTAAAAGCTTTATACAGTGAAATTAAAAATCCAAGTAAAGAAAAACACAATGTTATTATTTTTGGAGCTGGTGAAGCTGGGTTAATTACAAAATATACATTGGATAGAGACGCATCAATAAGATATAAAGTAATAGGGTTTATTGACGATGATGAAAAAAAGAAAGGACGTAGTTTAGAAGGCGTTTTTGTATATCACAGTTCTGAGCTAAAACAAATTTTACAAGAGTTTGATGTTGAGTTTTTAATTATTTCTATTCAAACTATTTCATCTAAAAGAAAAAATGAAATTACAGATTTTTGTTTAGAACATAATGTACGAGTTTTAAATGTGCCACCAGCCTCTAAATGGATTAATGGCGAATTAAGCTTTAACCAATTACGAAGTATTAATATTGAAGAGTTGCTTGAACGAGAACCAATAAAGCTTAACACAGCAACTATACAAACTCAACTTCAAAATAAAATAATATTAATTACCGGAGCAGCTGGAAGTATAGGAAGCGAATTAGCAAGACAATGTACTGTGTTTAATCCAAGTAAAATTTATTTGTTAGACCAAGCCGAAAGTCCTTTACACGAGTTAGAACTTGAATTTAACGATAAATATAAATCCATTGCTTTTGAAGTTGTTATGGCTGATGTGAGAAATATAGAGCGAATGCAAAATGTATTTAATACATTTAAGCCTCAAATTGTTTTTCATGCAGCGGCATACAAACATGTACCACTAATGGAAAACAACCCATCAGAATCTATACTTACAAATATATTAGGTACAAAAAATGTGGCTGACCTAGCAACTCAACATAATGTTGAAAAATTTGTATTTGTAAGTACAGATAAAGCTGTAAACCCAACTAACGTAATGGGCGCAAGCAAAAGAATTGCCGAAATTTACATTCAAAGTTTAGGAAAACAATCTTCAACAAAATTTATAACTACACGATTTGGTAATGTTTTAGGAAGTAATGGTTCTGTAATTCCACGTTTTAAAAAACAAATTGAAAGTGGCGGTCCAATTACAATAACTCACCCAGATATAACAAGATATTTTATGACAATTCCGGAAGCTAGCCAATTAGTTATTGAAGCTGCAAGTATGGGAAATGGTGGAGAAATTTTTGTTTTCGATATGGGTAAATCGGTTAAAATAATTGATTTAGCTCGAAAAATGATTTCATTAAGTGGTTTACGTGAAGAAAAAGATATAAAAATTAAATTTACAGGTTTAAGACCTGGCGAAAAATTATACGAAGAACTTTTAGCAGATTCAGAAAATGCTTTGCCAACACACCACAATCAAATTCTTATTGGTAAAGTTCGCGAATATAATTACAATGATGTTAAACACATAATTGATGAATTAATTCAAAGTTTTAAAACACAAAACAATCAAAATATTGTACTTCGGATGAAAGAATTAGTACCAGAATTTATTAGCAATAACTCCGTTTTTCAAAAATTAGATTCTTAATGGAAAAGTATTTAAAAAAATCATTTACTTATAACCAATATATAAGTTTACTCGAAGATTTAATGCTTCAAGAAAAAACTACAGGCCAAACACAAACAGAAGATTTAATTAATTACGCAAAATTAAATTTAGCTAGAATTCATAGGCTTGAAAAAACTGTTGAAATTACCTCAGAATTAAAAAATTTAATTTTAACCATTAAAAATAAATATACTTGGTTAGTTATAACCGAAGGTTGGTGTGGTGATGCTGCTCAAAACATCACTCCTCTTTTTTTCTTAACACAATTAAACCAAAATATAAAATTAGCTTTAGTTTTACGTGACGAAAATTTAGAATTAATGGATAACTATTTAACTAATGGCGGACGTTCTATCCCTAAACTAATATGTATAGATGAAACTAATAAAGAAATTTTTAATTGGGGGCCAAGGCCTGTTGCTGCACAAAAAATTATACAAGAATTAATGGCAAATAATGCTTCACTTGAAGAAAAAAGTTTAACAATTCAAAAATGGTATAACGCAGATAAAACATTAAGCTTACAAAACGAATTTTTTGAACTGATAAAAAAACACATGAATTAATTTTAAATGAATACAATTAATCCATTAAACTATTGCAATAGTTTAACTCAATACAGCCGTTTTATTACAAAAGAAGTATCTATTGGCGACTTAAAAATGGGAGCTCATCATCCAATAAGAGTTCAAAGTATGACCACTACCGATACAATGGATACGTTAAAAACTGTTGAACAAAGTATTAGAATGATTAATGCAGGTTGCGAACTTGTAAGAATTACTGCACCAAGTTTAAATGATGCCAAAAATTTAGAAGTTATTAAAAAAGAATTAAGAACCAGAGGTTATAATACACCAATTTGTGCTGATATACATTTTACTCCAAACGCTGCTGAATTTGCAGCGCGAGTAATTGAAAAGGTACGAATTAACCCCGGTAATTACGCCGATAAAAAAAAATTTGAAGTAATTGATTATACCGAAAGTGCTTATGCTTCTGAACTCGATAGAATTAGAGAACGATTTACACCCTTAGTAAAAATATGTAAAGAGTATGGTACAGCTATGCGTATAGGTACAAACCATGGAAGTTTAAGCGATAGAATATTAAGTAGATTTGGTGATACTCCTTTAGGCATGGTAGAAAGTGCATTTGAATTTTTACGTGTTTGCGAAGAAAATAATTTTTACAATATTGTAATTTCAATGAAAGCAAGCAACACTCAAGTAATGGTACAAGCTTACAGACTATTAGTTGCTAAAATGATAGAAACAAATAGAAATTATCCTTTACATTTAGGGGTTACCGAAGCTGGAGATGGTGAAGATGGTAGAATAAAATCTGCTGTAGGAATTGGAACGTTATTAGAAGATGGATTAGGAGACACTATTAGAGTAAGTTTAACCGAAGAACCTGAATATGAGATACCTGTTGCAAAACAACTAGCCGAAAGATATACAGAACGAAACAAACATGAAAAAATAATTGAATTTAACGGTTTGTTACCGTACAATCCATTTGAATATCAAAAAAACAAAAATATTGAATTAGTAAATATTGGCGGAAACAATGCACCAAGAGTTGTTGCTGATTTTAGCAACAAAAAAGAAATAACTGCCGCTAGTTTATTTGCTGTAGGCTTAAATTACTCTGTACCACTTGATAAATGGAATATAACTGATTTAGCAGCAGATTATATATTTGCTGGTGATAATGAAATAAATTTTGAAATACCAGGCACACTTAGTATTATATACAATTATCAAACGTATTTAAAACATAATAATCGTGATCGTGTATATCCAATTTTTAATTCTGCTAATTATTTTAACTCAACATACAAAAATCAAATTTTAAATTTTATTTTAATTACAATAAATGATATAACACAAAACTTTATTGAAAAAATAAAAAACGATAAAACTGTTTGTTTGGTTATAGAATCATCCAATCTACACACCATGCCTGAATTAAGAAGAGTATGTGTTGAGTTAAAAAACAATAATGTTACATGTCCTTTAATTATTAAAAGTAATTACAAAAATTTACAAGAATCGCAATTTCAATTATACAGTAGTACAGATTTTGGAGGATTATTACTAGATGGATTTGGCGATGGTATTTGGATAAACCAAGAAAACTGTGTTAATACTCAAGTTTGTAATTCAACTGCATTTGGAATATTACAAGCTACTCGCACACGCATTAGTAAAACAGAATACATAAGTTGCCCAAGCTGTGGCAGAACTTTATTTGATTTACAAGAAACAACTCAAAAAATTAGAGAACGTACTCATCATTTAAAAGGAATAAAAATTGGCATTATGGGATGTATTGTAAATGGTCCTGGTGAAATGGCAGATGCAGATTACGGCTATGTTGGTACAGGTGTAGATAAAATTAGTTTATATAAAGGTAAAGAGGTAGTAAAGAAAAACGTAAACAGTGCTAATGCAGTTGATGAGTTAATTGAACTAATTAAAGAAAATGGTGATTGGGTAGATAAACCAACTTTATAATGATAACTTTAAATCATAAAAAAGCAATTAAACTTTTACAAATGGCATATTCTGCTGAAAAGGCTGCTGCTTTTGCGTATATTGGACATGCACAATCTGTAAAAAATAACGATGAAAAAAAAGCCATTAAACAAATTGAAAATGATGAATGGCATCATAGAAATGAAGTTTTAAAAATTATGCGAGAATACAATATCCCTATTTCTAATTGGTACGAAATTAGATTTTATATAATAGGAAAAATTATTTCGGCTTCGTGTTTTGTAATTGGTTGGTTTATGCCCTTTTATTTTGCCGGCAGATTAGAAAGTGGAAATGTTTGTGAGTACTTTAGATTAAAAATTTACTTTAATGAAATTGGTATCACTAAACATGACCAAATTTTATACGACATGGGTATTAAAGAAAAAGAACATGAAGTTTATTTTTATGAACAAATTAAAAACAATAAACTTTTACCTTACTTCGAAAAATATTTTAATTGGGGAACAACTAAAAGTTTTAATAACATTGATTTAAACAATCAATTACCTGTTGAAAAATCAGATTCATATTGCAACATTAAAAAATAAAAGCCATTTTAATATAAAATGGCTTAATTAATTAGTATTAAATTTTTAATTAAAAGGTACCAACCTTACACCAATAGTAAATGCATTAAGTTTTGGACCTGCACCATTTTTAAATAATTCGGTTAAATTATATTCTCCAAACACAGTAAACTTACTATAACCTAAACTTACATGCGCTTTTAATCCTAATGGGTTTAAATTATAATTATCTTTTCTAGTTCTTTCAAAAGTATTGCCGTTTTGAAAAAACACAAATTTAGTACGTGAAGAAATTAAATATTGACCTATTACACCAACGGCAATATGTGCAGATTTATGTGGATTTTTATTTGTATTAAATTCTAATAATAATGGTACTTGCAAATAGGTGTTTCTAAATCTATTTTTCTTTAAATCATAAGTATTTGAAGTATCAATTGTTCCCCATGTAAAATTACTGTCGGCTCGTAATGTAGTTTTATTATTTAAAGCATAAATATGATAATCAAAACCAAATCCAGTATTTAAAGTAATGTACTTTTTATATAAGTTTACTTGTAATTGTGCAATATTAAATTGAAAATTAAAACACCTGCTATAATCCAACTCCATATAGTTATATTTTTTATCAATACTTGTTTTGTAATTTGGCGATAAATAACCATTTACCCCCATTGTAAAGCCTGTCCAGTGTTTAAATTCATCTTCTTTTTTATTTTTATTTTCAGTTAATAAAGTATCTCCGGCATTTTTACCTGCAACAATAATTACTTTTTTTCCTCTAAATTTTACAAAAGTTGAATCCGAATTATTTTTATCAGCATTTTGAGATAATGAGTTAGCACCATTATCAATTATTTTTGAAATAGAGGAACCTGAACTTGCATCTGCTTTAATCTCTTTTGCATTACCTTTTAATTTAATACTACTTGCCCCTGTTGCGCTTGCTTTAACCTTTTCCGTTACAAACATTTTTACTGAACTTGCACCACTTGAAAAAATATCAGCTTGTGTTGTAATTAACGAATATGATTTTAATGATGATGCACCAGATACATCAACTGAAGCGTTAGTTACATTACCAGTAAGTTTAGCATCACTTGCGCCACTTAATTGTAAACTAATAAAATCTAAATTTAAGTCTCCATTAAACAAACTTGCCCCACTTAAAATTAATTTTAAACTATCACTTTTAAATAAATTTTTAGTTTTAAAATTTGATGCGCCACTTAATTCAATTACTTTTAAACTTGGGGCTGATAAGTAAAATGTAATATCTTCTTTATAGCTTCCTTTTGTTTTTATATATAAGTTTTTATCTTCTTGTCTTACACTTACATTTTCAAATTGTTTTTCAATTGTCTCTACCTTTAAAGAAACTGTATCTGATAATGTAAATTTTATTTCGGCTGCTCCAGAAATTATAAGATTATTAAAAGGTGTTAATTCATAATTTTTATTCGATTGAGAATAAAAACTTAAAGTAATTAAACTAAAAAAAAGTGTTATTGCTATTGATTTCATTATTTTATTTTTTTCGAAATTGAGCCTAGGTATCAATTTTCATGTATTTGGGTGTAAGACGCTTTTAGGAAATAAAAAGTTACAACAAATCCAATAATTATTTCAATTAATTGATTTTCAGACGAATAAATTACAATTACACAAGCTTTTTATTCACAAATTATTAAAACTGTATAAATACGTGGTTTTAGCAGTATATTTGCCAATTGCTTTTTTTATGACAGAAGATAATATACCTGCTATAACCGAAAAAAAATTATATCCTTACCAAGAAGCTGCAGTAAACAATATTTTTAATAAACTTATTGAATTACCTCCAAATGCAAACATTTTATTTCAACTACCTACTGGTGGAGGTAAAACAATTATTTTTAGCGAAATTGCAAAACGATACATTACTCAATTCAATAGAAAGGTTTTAATTTTAACTCACCGTATTGAGTTAGGCAAACAAACCTCTGAAGTTTTAAACAGCTTAGGAATAAGTAATAAAATTATTAATAGTGAAGTTAAACAACTCCCTCAGCAAAGTCATTATCAAACCTTTACGGCATTAGTTGAAACACTTAATAATAGATTACAAGATAACGATCAATTTTTAGAAGATATTGGTTTAGTAATAGTTGACGAGGCACATAATAATTCTTTTCGTAAAATATTTCATTATTTTGAAAATGTAAATATTTTAGGTGTAACTGCAACTCCTTTAAGTAGTAATAAAAAACTTCCGCTGTATCAAACTTATTCAACTTTAATAGTTGGCGAAAGTATTGCTGATTTAATTCAACAAGGTTATTTGTGCGTATGTCAAACTGTAAACATTGATGTAAACTTAAGCTCTTTACGAGTTGTTAATAATGGTGAATTTACCGTAGGTAGTCATGAATTACTTTACACACAAGCGATTATTCAAAGTAAATATATTGATGCTTATGATGAATATGGAAAAGGTAAAAAAACTTTAATTTTTAATGCTGGTATATTAACTAGCCGTGTTGTTTACGAAACATTTAAAAAGAAAGGTTACCCTGTTCGTCATTTAGACAGTACATTTAACGAGCGTGATAGAGCTGAAACTTTAGAATGGTTTAGAAACACTAAAGATGGTGTATTAACCTCTGTTAGTATATTAACCACAGGTTTTGATGAACCAGAAGTTGAAACAATAATTTTAAATAGAGCTACTAAATCATTAACACTTTATCATCAAATGATTGGTAGAGGAAGCCGTGTGTTAGCAAATA
>CAZAPH010000048.1:0-5762 GCA_964487105.1 uncultured Akkermansia sp. | reverse complement strand
AGTAAAATGGAACAACTACATTGAATACTTGACAGAGTACATTTCTAATTAGCTTATGAAATGTTATCACAGTATTTAAAGTTTTAATAATTATGTTTTATGTTTAAATAAAAAAACATTTAATATTGTTGATTTAGGAAATAATTCTCGTAGATTTAATTTATGGCAGTTCCCTATTGATTGGAAACATGTTTTTGTAGCCCCTCATTTATACCTAGAACATAAATATAAAGATGAATGGGACTACGAACTTGAAAACGATTATGATTTACCACCGGAAATTAAAGAACGTTTTTTAAATTCAAGCGCCGAAGCATTTATTGTAAAAGATAGATATTTAATAGCATTACGTAAAGGTTATAAACCTGGTGTTGTTTTAGAAGAAAGTATGGAAGATCATTTTGGAAGAATAAAAGATAATGCTGCTGATTTTGATGAAGCGATGGAGCTTTTTAATTTATTAACCGAAGAATTTAAATTTAGAGTTACTCAATTTGGAAAATGTATCAACTCTACAAAAAACCATACAGATTACCAGTACCAAACGTACAGCAGTAAATTACGTAGAAGAATTATGAACTATTTTGCTGAATAGTTTTTTATTTCTTCTTAAAAAATTGTTTGCGTTTAAATTTACTTTTAGACTTTACAGCTGGCTTTTTAATTTCATTTGGATTATAAATTGGAGTTGCACCATAAATTTCTTCTAATATTGGTTTTTCAACTTCTATCCCCATTAAATTTTCAATAGTTAAAAATCGGTATTGATCTTTTGGATTAATAAAAGTAATAGCTACTCCGGTTCTTTCTGCTCGTGCAGTTCTTCCAATTCTATGTATATAATCTTCAGGGTCAGGCGGCACATCATAATTTACAACTAAACTTATTCCATCAACATCATTTCCTCGTGATAAAATATCTGTTCCAATTAAAATTCGTAATCGTTTACTTTTAAATTCTCGCATAATTGCTTCACGCTCTACTTGTTCAATATCACTATGAAAGCCTTTTGCATTATATTTATTTCTTAAAAAACTTTTTTCTAAATCTTTTACTTTTTCTTTTGTTGATGAAAAAATAATAACACTTTGATAATCGTTATTACTTAAAATTTCATCTAACAATTTATCTTTTTGTTCGTTAAAAACATTATATGCTAATTGTTTAATACCAGCTGCTGGTTTACTAATAGCAATATTAATGTTTTGTGCTTGTTTTGTAATTTGATTTGCTAATTGACGCATTTTTGGAGGCATTGTAGCTGAAAACAATATGGTTTGTCTTTCAGTAGGCAAATACTTAATTATATTTTTTATATCATCAAAAAAGCCCATGTCCAACATTCTATCAGCCTCATCTAAAACCAAATGTTTTAATTTCGAAAAATCAATCCCACCACTTTGTAACAATGCAATTAATCTCCCTGGTGTAGCACAAACAATTTCTGCTCCATTTTCTAATGCATTTTTTTGATTAGTCCATGTTATTCCATCGTTTCCTCCATAAACTGCAATTGAGCTAACACCACAAAAATAAGCTAAACCGTCTATTTGTTGGTCTATCTGTAAAACTAACTCTCTGGTTGGTGCAATTATTAAAGTATTTAAATGTCTATTATCCGAATTTAAAATATTATTAATAATTGGTAATAAAAATGCAGCGGTTTTACCAGTTCCTGTTTGTGCACATGCAATTACATCTTGCTTATTTAAAATTACAGGTATTGCTTGTTCTTGAATAGGTGTGGGTTGCTTATACCCCATACTTAACAAACCATCTATAAGCTCTGGTTTAAAATTATAATCGTTAAAAAGTGCCATTACAATTTATAAATATAACCAAATATTATACTTATTTATAAAATAAATTTTGAATTTATTTTATAAAATTTAGTTGAATTAATAGTAAATTTATAGCTGATTTTAAAATGAAAAAATTTTCAATTAAAAAAGAGCATGTTCGCGAAATTTTTAAATCATTTAATAATTTAAATGTTTTAATTATTGGCGATGTAATGATAGATAGTTATTTGTGGGGTAAAGTAAATCGCATTAGTCCTGAGGCTCCCGTTCCTATTGTAACGGTATCAAAAAAAGAAAAACGTTTGGGTGGGGCTGCTAATGTGGCTTTAAATATACAAGCGTTAGGGGCAAATCCTATTCTTTGTTCAGTAATTGGTGTAGATTATGACGGTCAAGACTTTTTGGATCTATTAAAAAAACAAAAATTAAGTCAAAAAGGAATTTTAAAATGTAGAGATAGAATAACTACTGTTAAAACAAGGGTAATAGGCAACAACCATCAATTAGTAAGAATTGATGAAGAAGTTGAAGAAGATATTACTCCTTCAGAAACTCAACAGTTACTCACTTTAATTTCATACATTATTAATCATGACAAAATTGATGTGATTATTTTTGAAGATTACAATAAAGGTTTAATTAATACAAAAATTATAAATAAAGTTGTAGAATTAGCAAAAAGTAAAAATATTCCAACTTGTGTTGACCCTAAGAAAAAGAACTTTAATTCGTATAAAGGTGTTAGTTTATTTAAACCTAATTTAAAAGAGTTAAGCGAAGGTTTAAAAACAGAACTAAGTACAGAATCAATAAAGGAAATACAACGAGCAGTTAGTAGTTTTAGAGTAAAACAAAAAGCTGAAACAATGCTTGTAACTTTAGCCGAAAGAGGCGTAATAATAAATTCAAGAAAACAAAAAGAACATGTTTCTGCTCATGTTAGAACCATTGCAGATGTTAGCGGTGCTGGAGATACTGTAATTTCAGTTGCATCATTATGCAGAGCTTTAAATTGTAATGATTACTTTACAGCTGCATTATCAAATTTAGCAGGTGGTTTAGTTTGCGAAGAAATTGGTGTTGTGCCAATTGATAAAAATAATTTATTAAGCGAAGCTTTAACTTTAGATTTTATTTAATAGTTTTTTTAAATAATGCTTCACGTTTCAGTTACACCATATCAAAATAACGAAATTGAAAAAAAAGAACAAGTTGCTAAAATGTTTGATAACATTGCAAACCGTTATGATGTATTAAACAGTGTGTTATCTTTAGGAATTCATAAAGGTTGGAGAAAAAAAAGTGTAAAAATTTTATCTGAAACAAACCCTCAATTAATTTTAGATGTTGCAACAGGTACTGGAGATTTTGCAATTGAATGTTCTCAACTTAACCCAACTAAAATTATTGGTGTAGATATTAGTGAAGGTATGATGACTGTTGGTAGAGAAAAATTAAAACAATTAAACTTAAACAACATTGAACTTCAATATGGAAATGCCGAAACATTAACATTTAACGATAATTATTTTGATGGAATTGTAGTTGGTTTTGGCGTAAGAAATTTTCAAAATTTAGAAAAAGGTTTATCAAATCTTTACCGAATATTAAAACCTGGCGGACAATTAATTATTTTAGAATTTAGTTACCCAACCAATTGGTTGGTTAAAGCCTTTTACACATTTTACTTAAGCATAATTACTCCTTTAATAGGAAGATTATTCTCTAAAGATAAAAGAGCTTATAGTTATTTAGCAGAAAGTGTAAAAGCATTCCCTCACAATCAACAATTTATTGATGTTTTAAATAAAAATAAATATCAAAAAACTTTTTTTAAAAAACTTTTTTTCGGAATAGCAGCAATTTATGTTGCAAAAAAATAAATAAATATATGGAATCATTTGTAAAATCAGAAATTAAAAATGGCGTTGGTACAATTACATTTTATCACCCTCAAAGTAACAGTATGCCTGGCAATCAATTAAAAAACTTAGCCATTGAAATTGAAAAGTTAGGTAAAGATGAAAACGCAAAAGTAATTGTTTTAAAAAGTGAAGGCGATAAAGCTTTTTGTGCTGGGGCAAGCTTTGACGAATTAATTTCAATTAAAGATAAAGAAACTGGATTGAAATTTTTTAGTGGGTTTGCAAACGTTATAAACGCTATGCGTAAAGCTCCAAAATTTATTATTGCTCGTGTACAAGGTAAAGCTGTTGGTGGCGGTGTTGGAATTGCAGCAAGCGCTGATTATACTTTTGCTGTACAAGGTGCAAGCTGTAAGTTAAGCGAATTAGCTGTTGGGATTGGCCCTTTTGTTGTAGGCCCTGCAGTAGAACGTAAGGTAGGTAAAAGTGCATTTTGTGAATTAACAATTAATGCCACTGAATGGCGCAGCGCAGAATGGGGTAATGAAAAAGGATTATATACAGATTTATATGAAACTATTAGCGACATGGACAAAGCAATTTTAACCCTAACAGAAAGGTTATCAAAAAGTAGCCCTGATGCAATGGCTATGCTTAAAAAAATTATGTGGGAAGGAACTGAAAACTGGGATGAATTACTAATTAAAAGAGCTGAAATGAGCGGCACGTTAGTTTTAAGTGATTTTACTATAAATGCTATAAATAAATTTAAAGCAAAATAAATTATTCTATTTTTAATCCTAAAATTTTCAAATCCCTCATTACCCCGTTCATATTTGCTACAGCAGGTAAATTTGCCCATTCTTTAAATCCATAAAATTCAAATAATTTTAAACTTTGTGTATTATGGCCAAATATAAAACCAAGTAGTGTATGAATTTTAATTTCTTTTGCATGTGTAATTGCTTTATTTAAACACGCTTTACCAATACCTTTACCTCTAACTTCATCATTTAAATAAATACTTACTTCAACACAACCCTCATAAGCTGGGCGGCCATAAAAACTATTAAAACTCATCCAACCTACATATACATTATTTTGCTTTATAATCCATAAAGGGCGAGTTAATGCATTATGTTGGTTAAACCAATTTATTTTAGACTCAACAGAAACAGGCTGTAAATCAGCGGTTGCCATTTTACTTTCAATAGTAGAATTGTATGTTAAAACAATATTACCTAAATCATTAAATGTAGCTAATTCAAAATTTATCATTAATAAAGTAAATTATGATAGGGATATCTTTTAACGTGAATGTCTTTAACTATTTTATATAAAGTAGATTTAAACTCATCAATATTAATTTTTTGTTGAGCACTAATAAAAATACAAGTTGTATTTAAACTTTTCATCCAGGTATTTTTAATATCGTTTAAACTTAAATTTTCTTTTAAAATTGGGGTTAAATCATCTTCATCTTTTTGAACATAAGTAAAAGCATCAACTTTATTAAAAACTAATAATGTTGGTTTATCCCCTGCTCCAATTTCTTGCAAAGTTTGTTTAACTACATTTATATGTTCTTCAAAACTTTTATGTGAAATATCTACAACATGAATTAAAACATCTGCCTCCCTCACTTCATCTAAAGTACTTTTAAAACTTTCAACAAGTTGTGTAGGTAGTTTTCTTATAAAGCCCACAGTATCACTTAATAAAAAAAATAAATTATCAATGGTTACTTTGCGCACAGTTGTATCTAAAGTTGCAAATAATTTATTTTCAGCAAAAACCTGACTTTTGCTAAGCAAATTCATTAGAGTACTTTTTCCAACATTGGTGTATCCTACCAAAGCAACACGCACCAACTCACCTCTATTTTTTCGTTGAGTGGCCATTTGTTTATCAATTTCTTTTAATCGTTCTTTTAATAAACTTATTTTATCGCGAACAATTCGTCTGTCTGTTTCAATTTCTTTTTCACCCGCTCCACCCCTAGTTCCTGTACCTCCACGTAGGCGTTCTAAGTGAGACCACATACCCGATAAACGACGTAATAAATATTGTAAATGTGCAAATTGAACTTGTGTTT
>CAZAPH010000047.1:0-20786 GCA_964487105.1 uncultured Akkermansia sp. | reverse complement strand
TTAGGACTACAACCAGGTGTTGAACCATCTGCTCCACCTTTATATACATTTAAAGTATCTGCATTTGAAAATTTAGTTAAAGTATCTCCACAATTTGGGGTAACACTACAACTTGAAATAACTATTGTATTTAAATCTGTATTTGCTCCTAATGAGTTAGATGCAACTACAGAAATAGTATATGAACCTGGTGTAGTAAAGTTAATACTTGGGTTTACTGCAGAGTTGTTTGGGCTAAATGAAACACCTGAAGAAGGGCTTGAACTCCAAACATAAGTTGGACTAGGATTTCCGCTTGATGAATTACTAGTTGCGATTGAAGTATTTATACAACCATTTGAAGGAATACTAAAATTGGCTATTGGAGCTGATGCAGAAATGTTACATAATGTAGCTGCACTTGCTGTCAGTTGATTACGGTGTGTACCATTTGCCATTGCTGTTTGCATACGCGTACGTTGATCAGGTGTAAACATATAACAATAAGGATCATCAACATAATCCATAAAATTCATAAACATATTACCATTTGGTGCGCCTGCGCATGAATTAGAACCGGTTGCATATAAAGGATATGTAGGAGTACCAAAGTTTTGACCATATTGACCACCAGAAAAACCACCTTTTTGAGGAGGAGTATCGTTACAATAATCCGTAGCTGAACAATCACCACTTACGTTACCATTTCCATCACCACCAATATGACGCAAACCTAACCAATGACCAATTTCATGTGTAGCTGTTCTTCCTTTATTATAGCTAGAGTATAATGTTCCTACAGTACCTGTTGCAGCATAATGTACCCAAACACCATCGGTTGTATTAGTTCCTAAACCACCTGGTAAGCCAGATAAACCACTACCTGCTGGAAAAGTTGCAAAACCTAATAAGCCTGCTCCACTATTACAATCAGAAACCCAAATGTTTAAATAACGTGTTGGATCCCAAATTGTTTGTGGTTTAATAATTCCATTACAAAAATTTTGAAATGTTGATGGAGTATTGTAAACTGATGCAGCTGGATTTTTTTGAGTAAACCCGCCAGATAAAGTAAATGAATTATAATTATATCTGTGAATGCCTGGTTCGGTTAATGTAGTTCCTGATGGGTCTTTTTGCGCTAAGCAAAAATTAATATTTGTATTTGCTGCACCAACAGCCGAAAATGCAGTTGCTGCTAAATTACCCACATTAAAACCTGTACCTGCATAATCTGCATTTAAAGGCCCCATTTGAGAATTAATTTGGCTTTGCGATATATTTGGCGCAGTACCTGCAGCTTGCCCACCATGTATAATATGAAATACAACTGGTATTGTATAATTTGCCATATTTGATTTACCCTGTTGTTGCTTAAATTCTTCAACTTTTTGGTTAAACCAAGCATCCCACTCTGCTGTAGGAATTTGCGTATAACAACCTCTATTATTTATATGTTGTGGTTGGTCAACAATGTTTACAGGTAATGCTGTACTTGTTACCTTTTTTTGAGCAAAGGCACCAAAAGCGAGTAAACTAGCTAATGAAAGTAGTTTTATTTTCATAATGTGTTTAAATTAATTTATGCTAAATTTAATAAGTTTATATTAAATGTTTATACCATTCATCAAAAATTTTAAATATTTAGTAGAAATAAAAAAATAATTTTTTTAACAAACTTCCTTCTTTTTGAATGTTTATTGATGTATAAAAAACGAAATTCTCTAAATATTTTTGAAGAATAATTTTTTATTTACAAAAACATAAATAACTATTTATCAATTAGATAGAATGGTTTAAAATTTACTTTTAACTTTTTTATAATTCAATATCTCTAATGGTAGTCTAAAATATCTCTAATTTATTTTAGTAATGTCAAGAGGTTTTTCATCAACTTCATTTTTCCCCATGGGGTTACAGCATGATTGCTAAACTCTATAGCGTTTATTGCACCCTTGTGGTGAGTATTTTAATTTTATACAAGTTCCGATTTTATTGCCGTTTATAAAGATTAGTATTGTCTGTTGCATAATATGGGTTAAAATTAAACTTATGTAAATACTACTTTTGTTGAAAAAGTTAATAAATATTACTTTTTAGTAAAGTTTTAGTCTAAACTCTTATTCCAATAACTAAAACATCATCTACCTGATCTAATTTACCTTTAAAGTTTGTGAAAAAATTTTCTAAATTATTTTTAATGTCTGGAATTTGTATGTTTTTATTGTCTAACAAAAATTCTTTAAATTTTTTAGTGGTCATTTTTTTATTTTTTTCATAACCAAATTGATCTGCGTAACCATCTGTAGTCATAAAAATTAAATCGCCTTTATCTAAAATAATTTCTGTTTCATCAAACACTTGTTCGTTACTTGTAAATCCTCCTATAGCTGATTTTGTTGATTTTATTTCTTCTACAATTGAATTATTTTTCCTTATTATTAACAACGAACGATTCGCCCCCGCATAATTAACTTTAGTTTTGCCATCAGCTAAATAATTTATGTTTATCAAAGCAATATCCATACCATCTTTATTGGTATTGTTTTCGTTTTGGTTAAGCGATTTTTTTACTCCTAAATTTAATAAATTTAATATTTGTTTTGGGCTACTACTAATTGTTGCCGCTTTATCTAAATTTTCCTTCCCAATTAAACTCATAAAAGCCCCTGGTACACCATGGCCAGTGCAATCAACACACGCCATTAAAAATCCATTATTAGTTTCAGTTGCCCAATAAAAATCGCCACTTACAATATCTTTTGGTTTATATAAAATAAAATAATCTTTTAAGTTTTTATCGAGCATTAATTTAGATGCCAGTAAACTTTGTTGAATTAATTTTGCGTAATTAATACTATCGGTAATTTCTTTATTTTTTTCTTCAATTAATAAATTTTTTAATGCTAATTGTTTAGCATTTCTTTTATTTAAAACAAAGCTTCTATAAATAAAAATAACAGCTATTAAAGCCATTAACAATGCAACGACTGACGCTATAATTAAAATTTTTTGTTTTGCGTTTTGCTCTGTTTTATTTTTAATTTGTTCTGATTTTAATTTTAACTCAGCATCTTTTTTTTCGCTATTGTATTTAATTTCTAGCTCTTGTAATTCATTATTATTTTTTTCTTTCTCAATTGAATCTTTTGCAGTTAAATACCTATTAAAAACAATACAACTTTCTTTATATTTTTTTAAATTAAACAAACTATTCTGAAGTTCTAATAGTCCATTACAATAATATACACCATTTTTAGATTCATAAGCCATTTTTACGCCTGATTCTATATATATTAATGCTTTATTATATTCTTTTTTTAAATTATATACAATTCCTAAATTAATTTTTGAACCTGCAATTCCTTTTTTATCATTAACCTGTTCTTTAATTTTTATACTTTTTTCTAAATACTCTATTGCTTTGTCGTAATTTTTTATTTTTTTGTAAATTAATCCTATATTATTGTAAGTGTTAGCTAAGCTTTTTTTACTTCCTGATTTTAATCTAATCTCTAAGGCTTTAAAGTGATAGTACAATGAAGAATCTACTATATTAATTTGTTTATAAATAGTCCCTAATTTATTGTAGTTTTCAGATAAATCCGCGCTGTCTTTTATTAAAATGGCGATAGGTATTGAAAAATGGTATTGCCTAATTGCTATTTTGTATTTTTTTTCTTCTGAATAAATATCTCCCATTCTATTATGACAAATAACTTGAACGTATAAATTTTGTACTTTTTCAGCTTCTTTAATCGCTAATATATAATTTTCAAGTGCTTTATCGTATTTTTTTAAATTATCATAATAATACCCTTGTTTAAATAAAGCGTATGAATATAATCGTTTTATTTTTGAACTTTTACCAAGTTCAATCATAATTACAATTAAAGAATCTTTTTGCTGTTGATTTATTTTTTCAGAAAAAGAAGTTTTATAATAGAGATTTATTTTTACACTATCGTTTTTTGCTTCATTAATTTTTACATTAATCGTATCCAAATAACTTTGAGAAAAACTTAATTTAAAGAAAAATAAAAATAATATGTAAAATTTATTTTGCAACAAATTAATCGGCTTGTAAAAATGGATAACGGTAATCGTTTGCTGGCACCCAAGTTTCTTTAATTGTTCTTGGGCTAACCCAACGCAATAAATTTACTTTATGTCCTGCTTTATCGTTTGTACCACTACCTCTTGCTCCACCAAATGGTTGTTGCCCAACTACTGCACCTGTACATTTATCGTTTATGTAAAAATTACCTGCACTATTTGTTAATTTTTTAGTAGCTAAATCAATTACATATCTATCATTAGCAATAATAGAGCCGGTTAAAGCATAAATACTTGTACTATCAACAATATCTAAAAGTTCTTCAAATTTATTATCATCGTAAACATAAATGGTTAAAACTGGTCCAAATAGTTCTTCGCACATGGTTGTGTATTTAGGGTCATCAACTTTAATTGCTGTAGGTTCAATAAAATACCCAACTGATTTATCGGCGTTTCCACCTACAATAATTTCTACACCTTTATCAGTTTTAGCTTTATCAATTGCACCTTTAAGTTTATCAAAACTTTTTTCATCAATAACCGCATTTACAAAATTGGTAAAATCTTCGGTACCACCCATTTTCATAGATTTTACATCTTTAACAAACTCTTCTTTAAATTTTGGCCACATACTAGCCGGAATATAAGCCCTTGAGCAAGCGCTACACTTTTGACCTTGATACTCAAAAGCTCCTCGAGCAACGGCTACAGCACTTTCTTTAACATCAGCAGAACTATGAATTACGATAAAATCTTTTCCACCAGTTTCGCCAACAATTTTTGGGTAAGATTTGTATTTATGTATATTGTTTCCAATTGATTTCCAAATGTTTTGAAAAACTTCTGTACTACCTGTAAAATGGATACCTGCAAAATCTTTATGATTAAAAATAACTTCAGCAGCATCTGGTCCGCTTGGATAAATTAAATTAATTACACCCGCAGGTACACCAGCTTTATTAAACACTTCCATTAAAACATTAGCACTATATACTTGGGTATTACTAGGTTTCCACACTACAGTATTTCCCATCATTGCGCAGCTTGTAGGTAAATTACCAGCAATTGCAGTAAAATTAAAAGGCGTTAAAGCATAAATAAAACCTTCTAACGGTCTCCACTCAATTCTATTCCACATTCCTGGTCCGCTTATAGGTTGTTCAGAATAAATTTCAGTCATAAAAGAGACATTAAATCTTAAAAAATCAACAATTTCGCAAGCACTGTCAATTTCAGCTTGAAATGCATTTTTACTTTGCCCTAACATGGTTGCTGCATTTAATTTAGCTCTATATGGCCCTGCAATTAAATCAGCTGCTTTTAAAAAAATACTTGCTCTATGTTCCCAGGGTAAATTAGCCCATTGTTCTTTAGCAGCTAAAGCAGCATCAATAGCATTTTGAATATGTGTTTTATCACTTTTATGAAATTGACCTAAGGTATGTTTATGATCATGAGGTGGATGCATTCTAGCAACTACATTACTACGAACTTCTTTTCCGCCAATATACATTGGTACATCAATCTCTTTACTTCTTAAATAAGTTAACATTGCTTGTAATTCTTTTCTTTCAGAGCTTCCTGGTGCATATTGTTTAATAGGCTCGTTAACCGGAGTTGGTATTTTATAAATTCCTTTTGGCATAAAATAATTTTAAGCAATAAAGATAAGTTTTATTTTACTTTGCAAACATTAAATTAACAACATTTGTTATTAACTTTAAACCCCATTAAAAATCAAAAAAAATACTATTAAATTGTACTGACTTTAGTCACTTTTTTTACAATATATTGCAGTTTACTTGTAACTAAACTTTCATTTAATTACAATTTTGAATCTTTTTTTCCTAATGAAAATAATGAAACTGAACTATATAATAGATACAGAAAAACTTTTGAATACGATAATGAGTTTGCTTTAATCGCAATAGAAAGGAAAAATGGAATTTTTGATTTTAATTTTTTAAAAAAAGTAAATGAATTTACATTAGAACTTGAAAAAATTAAAAACATTAATAAAGTAACATCACCTACAAACTTAAAACATATATCGTTAGGCGGTTTATTTCCAATACAAAAGAGTGTTTTACATTTTAATAACAAAAATTTTTATAAAGAAGATAGTATTTCATTTTTTAATTCTTCTTATTTAATTGTTTCATTTTTTGCAAATGACGCAAAATCACTATGTATTTTTATAAAAACTAAAGATGTATTAACAAAAAAAGAAAGCGATACATTAGCAACACAAATTACTAATTGCATTAATAAATATACATTTGAAAATGTACATTATGTAGGAAGAATTTTTGCTCAACAAACTTACTTATCAAAATTACAGAAAGAATTTACCTTGTTTTTAGCATTATCTTTTTTAATAGTTATACTATTTTTATGGTTTAGTTTTAAGAGTATTTATGGAATATTAGTGCCAATAATAATTGTTATTTTATCAGTTTTGTTTACACTTTGAATTATGCAACTGTTAGGTAAACAAATTGATATTATGTGTACCATGTTACCTACAATGATTTTTATTGCAGGAATGAGTGATGTTGTTCATTTTTTTACTAAATATTTTGAAGAATTAGCAAAAGGAACTGCAAAAACTAAAATTTACAACTTAATACTTAAAGAAGTTGGTTTTCCTACATTTTTAACGTTAATAACCACCGTGGTTGGTTTTTTATCTCTACTATTCACATCAATACAACCTATTAGAGATTTTGGAATTTATACCTCAATTGGTGTTATTATAGCATTTATTTTAAGCTATACCCTACTTCCTGCACTATTGTATTTTTTTACACCAAAAAAATTAATTGCAGTGCATAATGAGAATAATAAATCTACTAAAATTATGCGTAATGGGTTGTTTTGGATTTTTAGAAATCAAAAAACAATAATTGTTATTACTATTATAATTACACTATTTTCAATTTTCGGAATTACAAAAATTAAAATCAATAATATTTTACTCGAAGATTTAAGTGAAAAAGTTAAAATTAAACAAGACTTTAATTATTTTGATAAACATTATAGTGGAGTTAGACCATTAGAAATTGCAATTGATGTAAAAAGAAATGATTTAACAGATACTTCAATAATTAAAACTATAAATACTATTGAAAATTTTATTAAAAAAGAATATCAAGCAGGATTTATTCTTTCGTTACCCGCAGTTATAAAACAATTAAACTATAGTAATACTAATTATATGTTGGATAGTTTACCTAAAGGAGATAATCTTTTAGAACTAGTAGATTTAATTAAACATAACAAAAAAAATAAAGAGTTTAAAAAACTTATAACTAATGATTTAAAACACACTAAAATAAGTGCGAAAATAAGAGATGAGGGAAGTTTAATTATTGGTGAAAAAAATAAAAAATTATTAGATTTTATTAATTTAAACTGCGATACTTCTGCAATTTCCTTAAAAATTACTGGTGCCGCACATTTAGTGGACAGAAACAATGAATATATGGTAGAAAATATGACTCAAGGTTTTGCTTGTTCTTTACTTATAATAGCCATTTTAACTTTTATTTTACACAAAAGTTGGCGTATGGTTTTAGTGTTTTTTTTACCAAATATTTTTCCATTAATTGTAATTGCCGGCTTTATGGGTTATGCAGGTATTGAGTTAAAAGCTGCAACATCGCTAGTGTTTAGTATTGCTTTTGGAATTGCTACAGATGACACAATACATTTTATTTCGCGTTTAAAAATAGAATTAAGTTACGGAAAAAGTATTTTATATGCTTTTAAACGTACCTATTTTGAAACCGGTAAACCAATTGTATTAACTACATTTATTTTAATGGGAGGTTTTATGAGTTTACTGCTAAGTGATTTTCAAAGTACTTTTTATTTTGGATTTTTAATTTGTATAACTGTTATTGTTGCTGTATTAGCTGATATTTTTTTACTACCAGTATTATTATTTTTAATTTACAAAAAACGAAAATGAATCTTGAACCTTTTTTAACTGCTGATGGAAGTTATACATTAATTAACAAAGACATTAATTGTGCTTACCATTCCATACATGGTGCAGTTACAGAGGGGAAATTAGTATTTATAAATTATGGTTTAAATTACGCCTTTGAAAAATTTGGATCATCAATTAATTTATTAGAAGTAGGTTTTGGTGCAGGTTTACATACTTATTTAACCTTACTTGAAACCGTACAGAATAAGAAAAACGTTTTTTGTACAAGTATTGAAATTAACCCGGTTTTATTATCTATTTGCGAACAACTTAAGTATGAAGACTTAACAAAAGATACAAAACTTAAACATAATTATAAAGATTTAATAAATGCTGAATGGAATACTACAACAGAAATAAATAATTACTTTACAATTCAAAAATCATTAACAAATATTTATCAATTTGAATATAACTATCCCTATCATGTAGTATATTATTCTGGTTTTTCGCATACAGCAACTCCAGAAGTGTGGGAAAAAGAATTATTTGAAAAAATGTTTAAACATTTACCTATTGGAGCCTGTGTAGTAACACATTGTTCTAAAGGTGCGTATATAAGAATGCTTAAAGAAATTGGTTTTAAGGTAGAAAAGTTAAAAGGTCCTCCAAGAAAAAATGAAGTAACAAGAGCGGTAAAAATTTAATTTAAAATTAATTCTGGCATTCCAACTGGAGCAGAGTCGTAAAAAGCTAATTCGTGTATATTTGTTTTTACATATTTAATAATTGGAAAAGTACTTAAAACATCCATTATTTCTTGTTCGCTCACAGCCTCAATATAAATCCAAACATTTTTTCTATCCATATCTAAAGCGTAAGATAAAACGGTTTTGTTTTCTAAAAGTTTATTAATAATTGCTCTTTGTTCAGGAATTAAATCATAAAGTTCTTTACTAAATACTTCAGGTAATTTTAAATTAACTAAAAAAACATCTTTCATAATACAAATGTACAATATATTATTATAAAACTATTATTTTGCAATAACTCTAAATTCTGTTCTTCTATTTTTAGCTTTATTTTCAGGTGTATCGTTTTTTACTTTTGGTTTTGTATCTCCATAACCTTTGTATGTTAATCTATTAGCGGGGATTTTACCTTCATTAATTAAATACTCAACTACTGATTTAGATCGGTTATTAGATAAGGTTATGTTTGCTTTTTTATCACCATCACTATCTGTATGGCCACCAACTTCAATTTTAAGTGATGCGTTGTTTAATAAAAAGCTAACTAATTTATTTAATTCAACTTTACTTTCTGGTTTTAAATCCCATTTATTTACATCAAAAAATATATTTTTTAATTCAATCACACTCCCTGTATCAATTGGTTGTAATGGAATATCTAAAACATAAGGTTTTGAAAAATCAGTTATTTTATTTTTTAAAATAAAATTATCGCTATAAAACGCATAAGACTCTTTATTTACATTTACCAAGTAATTTTTATTTGCTGTAAGTGTAACTAAAAATTCGCCATTTTTTTGTGAGAAAGATTGTGTTACTTTTTCTTGTTTATCAATATCAAATAACTCAAAAATTGCTTCTAGTGGTTCTTTTGTTTTTGCATTGTATATTTTACCTTTAACATAGGTTATTTTTTCAGGGCGAACATCTTCAGGTAATTCGAATTGATAAATATCTAAATCGCCATAGCCCCCTTCTCTACTACTAGCAAAATAAGCTAAATTACCGGCAGGGTCAACCAATAAACTATTTTCATCTTTAGCTGTATTTATAGGATATCCTAGGTTTACCGCAGGCCCCCAATCACCATTAGCTTGTCTTTTACTCATAAACAAATCTGTTCCCCCTAAACCTGGGTGTCCGTTACTTGCAAAATATAAAGTCATATTATCTGGATGAATAAACACACTTTCTTCTTCACCAGCTGAATTTACATTACTGTTAAGTTTAATTGGTTGTTTAAATTTTCCATCATCACCAATTTCGCTCATATATATATCCACGTCTTTTGCACTTGGCCCTCTACCAGTATAACCTTTAATAAAATATAATGTTTTACCATCGCTACTAAAACTTGGTTGTGTTTCCCAGTTTTTGCTATTAATTAAACTGCCTCCATTTCTTGGTTTACTCCATCTTCCATTAATTTTTTGAGAATAAAATATATCACAACTTCCATACCCTTTTCTATCTTGGCCACCATAATCACCAAATTCATCAGAACATGAAGCAAAAAACATAATATTTCCATCTGCAGAAAGTGTTGGGGCGCCTTCATTTCCATAACTATTTATATCTGTTAAAGGAAATGCTTGTTGCCAAGTATTTTTTTCGCGATAGCTCATATAAAAATCTTCATTAAATGCACCAACAATATCTTTACGGGGTATTGCTCGGGTAAACATAAATTGTTTTCCATCTGCACTAATTGCAGGAAAATATTCTCCATGTTCTGTATTAATTCCCGGACCAACATTTATAGGTTTAAATGGTTTTGGGTTTTTAATTAAGTTTATTGCAAAGTCAGCATTTTTAACTTCTTTTTCAGCTTCAGTTTTTAAGTTAGGATTTATCCTATCAAACTTTAAAAAATTTAAAAAAGATTGTTTGGCATTTTCATATTGGGCATCTAATTTATAGGCTTGACCAAGATAAAAGTTATTATCTGTCATAAATTTAGGTGCAATTAAAATGGCTTGTTTATAATAATCAATAGCTTGTTTAGGTTTACCTTTCATCATTAAAAAATCAGCATACGCTGCATTAGCCTCTGCAAAATTTGGATCTTCTTTTAATGATGCAATAATTTTTTTTTCAGCTTCAATATCATTTCGTACTTGAAATAATTTTTTACTTTCTTCAAATAATTTAATTGCTTTTTTGTTTGTTGTTGTATATGCACCAGGTGCCATATTAATTTGAGAAAAACTAAAAACGCAATAAAAGCTCAATAAAAATGTATAAAAAGTTTTCATATTATAAACCAGCCCACGATTTTAAAGTTAATTTTTGCTTATCAGAAATACTGTCATTTACTTTTATTGTATTTTTTCTTACAACATCAATCATTTTTGCATTTGCTTTTAATGTTTTGTATTTAAATTTTCCTTTTCTAAATTTTGGTCTGGCAACTTCAAAGGTTACTAAATCGCCTTCTTTTGTATTATTAAAATAGTTTCCAATTATCTCTTTAATATTTGAAATATCAATAACCTTGCCATTTATTTTAACTAATTGGTCGCCATTTTTAAATTTTAACATTTTCCCAAATTCATCCATTTGTTTTGTATTGAAAATTACTAAGCGTTGGGTTGTTTCATCAAAACCATAATCAACACTTCCAAGCGTAATTTCTTTACTTTTTTCTTCTTTAATAAAAGTAATTCCTATCTTTTCAAAAATTTGGTTAATAGGAAGTGGTTTAGTTCCAGCGACGTGTGTTTTTAAAAAATTTCCAATTTCTGGGTAGGTAAATTTTTCAATATCATTAAATAAATCTTCATCATTAAACGAAGTGTTTTTTCCATATTTACTGGCTAAATCTTTCATTAAATTTTGAGTACCATAATTACCATTACTTAAATCGCGTAACATAATATCTAAACACATACCAATTAATGCACCTTTTTCATAAACATTATTGTATTGTCCATGTACTTTTTCTGTTAAAACATTTTTACTAATCAAAGTAAATCTCATTGTATCATTAAAAGAAACTAAACTATTGTTGTATTTTTCCATCATTGTTTTAATTAAATCATCAACAGTAATTAACCCACCTTTACATTGCGCGTGATGTGCGGCATATTCTGTCATACCTTCGTAAAGCCATAAATGTTCGCTCATGGTTGGATTATTAAAGTCAAAATCGCCAATTTGTTTTGAGTGAATAGTTAAAGGCGTAACTATATGAAAAAATTCATGGGCAGCCACGTCTCTAATTTCTTGTTTAAGTCTTGTGCTATCATTTTCAAATAAAACATAAAAAGACGAGTAAGAATGTTCTAAAGCACCACTTGAACCTGAAAGTGTTGGTTTATCAGTAAAATAAAACAAAAAAGCATATTTATCTACGGGTAATGTGCCCCCAAGGTAATTGCGTTGTACATCTAACAACTCTTTTAATGTATTGGCAATAAATTTAGAAGACACTAATTTATTAGGAGAGTAAACACTAACTAGCACTTGCGCATTGGCCACTTGTAAAGAAGTTGTATCAGGCAAGGTGTACATAATTGGAGAATCAACCAAATCGTTATAATTAAACACAGAAATAATATCTTTAGTTTCATTAATTTTTAAATTACTTAAACCTGTACTTGGGTAAAAACCTTTAGGCTTTATAAACTCAAGAATAAAATTATTTTTTATGTAATTTTTAAAATATCCAAATAAATTGTGGGTATTAATACTAAAGTTTTTATTTTCCTCAAAATTACTTCCACCAGGTTCAAAAACTGTTTTTTCATCAACTTTACTGTTGCCAGTTTTATCAAAAGTATCATCTACTTCGTACGAAATTTTATCTATTAAATTAGCCGGAGAAAGTATAAACCTATTACTATCTAATTTTTTAATTGTAATACTACTGTTGTTTTTACCAGTTACTTTAAAGTTAGTTATATATTTCCCAAAATCATATACCTCATAAGTACCTGGCACCATTGCAGGAAAACAAAACTCAACTTCTGATTCTTTAAATGTTGGGGGAATAAGTTCAACTAACAATTTATCGTTTTTTAAATTAGTTAAATTAACATAGTAATAATAATTTTCGTCTGCTTTAACTAAAATTACAATTAGTGTAAAAAATAGGATTAATTTGTTTTTCATTATAAGGTTTGAAATTAATTTTGTTTGAATTTATATTATTTTAAAAGTAATGAATAGTTTTTCCATTTGTATTTAATTCGAAAAACCAAAAAAGTTACGATTAACATACCAACCGTAAAAATCATATCTGTAATTGCATTACTGGTGTTAATTTCAAAAACAGAATAAGCTTTAATTACTGAAACTTTAGATGTGGTAAATAAAATTACCATTAAATTATTTGCACAATGAATACCAAATGCTAATTCAAGCCCTTCATCTAATAAAGTTATAGTGCCTAAAAATAAAGCAAAAACAAAATAATAGGTAAACATTAAACCAATACCATGTTCAATAACTTCGGGATTAGACATATGCATAATTGAAAACAAAAACGATGTTACAATTAAAGGGATAAAACTTTGTTTAAAACCAATTGATAAGCCTTGTAAAACATAACCTCTAAATAAAATCTCTTCCCATAAGGTTTGTATAGGTATAAAAAATAATAAAATTAGTAAACTTCCAATAAAACTTTTTAAATTAAATGTAAGCGTAAAATTTTCTTTAAACATTAAATATTGTATAAAAAGAGTAACAATAAATAATGAAGCCCAAAGAGTAAATCCAAAAAAAAATTTAGTTGTTCTAAACTTTGAAAAACCAGTAATTACACTTAAAATATTTTTTTTATGAATTTTATATAACCCAATTAAAAACAAAATAGCGGTAACAATAAAAATAGAAAACAACATTAATAACATTATATTTCTATTAATATTCATTTTATCTGCATTAAACAAAATATTACTATTTTTCATTATTTCAGAATCACTAATACCCGCTTGTTTTGCTTTAATTAATAATGGAAAAGCTAATAAACTTGGATAAATAAAATAGCCAGTAAATGCTAAAATTAATGTAAGTGAGTACATATATAATTTATTATATCCGGTTGTTAAGCCTTTTAAAATAAATTTATTTTGGAAATAATTTTTAGTTTCAGTTTCAACTATTAAATGATTTGAATTCAATTTAAAATAACACTATGCTTTTAATGTATAAATATAACTATTTTTACAACAAATTAATTTATGAAAAAAACTGTTTGTATAACCATAATTATACTTTGCATACAATCATGTGCTGAACCTAAAAATGAGTTAAAATATACAAGTAAAGAAGACTTAGGCGAAGCTTTATTTTTTGACCCCATTTTATCAAAAGATAGTTCTATAAGCTGTGCGAGTTGCCATAAACCTGAATTTGCTATTGCTGATAATAAAATTTTTAGTGAAGGCGTAAACAACCAAAAAACAGATAGAAATACGCCAAGTTGTATGAATTTAGTAAATAGAACAAGTTATTTTTGGGATGGTAGAGCAGCAACATTAGAAGACCAAGCCTTAGGCCCAATTGAAAACCCTAAAGAAATGAATTTACCTTTAAGTAAAGCTATACAAAGATTAAAGAGAAATGAAATTTACAAAAATGCGTTTTTAAGTTTATATAAAACTACACCCAATACAACTAATTTAGCTAATGCTTTAGCTGAATATCAAAGAACATTAGAAACTAACGATAGTCCTTTTGATAATTACATGAATAATAAAGATACTTTAAGTTTTACAGCAAGTGCAAAAAGAGGATTAGAAATTTTTAATACTAAAGGAAAGTGTTTTGATTGCCACTTTGGCGTTGATTTTAGTGGAAACGACGATTTTAAGAACATAGGTTTATATAATGAAAAAAATTATAATGATGCTGGAAGATTTTTAATTTCTAAATTAAAAAAAGATTTAGGTTCATTTAAAACGCCTGGTTTAAGAAACATTTCACAAACCGCTCCTTATATGCATGATGGCAGTTTTAAAACATTAAGTGATGTTATTAATTATTATAACGAACCTAATAAATTTATTTCAAATAGTATAAATAGAGACACTTTACTTAATAAACCATTGGGTTTAACAAATGAAGAAAAATTAGATTTAGAGAATTTTTTAATAAGTTTAAGTGATAGTAGATTTAACAAAAAATAAATTTTTACTAAATTTTAAACTTTGCACATTAAATTTAATGGTAAACTAAATTTAATCGCCTTCAGTTACTGCAAGAGTTATAGTAACATTTTCTTTATTTCTTATTTTAACAGGTGCGCCACCAATTACTTTTCCACCATTAACTAATACTTGGTTATCTATTCCATTTCCAAATAAATAATAATTGCCTTTATAACATTTTATTTCAAATTCGCCTTGCGCATCTGCTTGAACTTTATCATCATATAAACTTAAATCATCGCCAGGAAAATCTTTCGAATTAAATTTAATATAAACAGTTGCATTAGCAATTATTTTAGAATGGTGTTTAACTACACCTTTAATAGTAGCATCTCCTCCTAATTGATTTTTTTTACAAGAAATTAAACATAAACTTGTTGTAATTAAAACTAACTTTACTATTTTTCTAGTTAGCGTTTGGATCTGAAAAACGTTTGTCATTTATAAATTTATAATCGGTTAATGTGTTTAAAAAACTAATAATATCACTTTTTTCATTTTCAGTTATTGCAATACCGTTTGGTATTAATAATGGATCTAAATTTAATGTGTTTGTTATTGGTGTTGTGTAATGGTTTAAACATTCTTGTAAGGTTTTAAATCTTCCATCGTGCATGTATGGTTCTGTTAAAGCTACATTTCTTAAACTAGGAGTTTTAAATTTATATCTATCTGATGGTAAATTAGAAATAAGTTCATGCCCTTTATCATTAACTAATAACGGTGTTAACCCATTATTTCTTTCTGCAAAATCACTAAATAATGGCTCTTTATGGCATGCATTACATTTAGTAAGAAATAAATTATACCCTCTTAATTCCTCATCTGATAATTGAACATTGTTTTCATTTCTTTTCCATAAATCGTACTTGCTATTGTAACTCACCATTAAACCCATAAATTGCGCAATAGATTGAGATAAATTTTTAGTATCAATTAATTTATTTTCAAATGCATCTGCAAATAGTTTTGTGTATTTTGAAGATGCTTTTAATTTATCTAACACAGGTGTAATACTTGCTCCCATTTCTAAGGTATTTGTAATTGGAGCAATAGGTTGGCTTTCGATATGATTAATTCCTCCATCATGCATAAAATTAGGGTGCCAATTTAAATTAAAAATGCCTGGTGCATTTCTTGTCCCCAATCTTTCATGTATTCCGTGACTTACATCATGATCAAAATGTGAAAAAGCAGAAAACTGTTGATGACAAGAACTACATGAAACAGTACTATCTTCGCTCATTATTGGGTCGTAAAAAAGTTCTCGTCCTAATTTAAATCGCGCTTCAGAAATAGGGTTTCCTGTAAACGTATAAATAGGATTTGGCCACCCATTTGGTATTATTTCACTTAAATTATCTGTTGGTAAAATTGTTTTTATTTTAGGATCAACTTTACAACTAATAAAACTTATTAGAGCTAAAACAATTATTAAATTACTTTTTTTCAGATTTTCACTTTTTATAATTACTAAATTACAAAACTAAACGCAACTATATATTAAAATTAACAAAAACTATTATATATTGTTTATCCAATTTTACTCCAATTGGGTGTATTAGCATCTACATTGTTTAAAGCATTAAGTATTACTTTGTTTTTTTCTAAAATTAATTGTTCGTCTTCTAATAATACTATTTCTGCTGCTTTTCTTGCTTCTGTTAAAATTTGTCCATCTTGTGCAAGGTTAGCAAGCTTTAAATCCATTACTCCACTTTGTTGTGTGCCTCCAATATCACCCGGACCTCTTAATTTTAAATCTACCTCGCTAATATAAAATCCATCATTACTTTCAACCATAGTTTTCATTCGTAATTTACTATCGTTACTTAATTTTACACCGGTTAATAAAACACAAAAACTTTGTTCAGCTCCTCTACCTACTCTACCACGTAATTGGTGTAATTGCGATAATCCAAACCTTTCTGCACTTTCAATTATCATAACACTGGCATTTGGCACATTAACACCAACTTCAATTACA
This sequence comes from uncultured Akkermansia sp., assembly GCA_964487105.1. GTDB lineage: Bacteria > Bacteroidota > Bacteroidia > B-17B0 > Aurantibacillaceae > Aurantibacillus. Next base: position 3,920 of record CAZAPH010000047.1, on the reverse strand, counting down.
GTTGTTGCAACCATTATTTGTGTTTCATTTTTAACAAATCGTTGCATCTCTTGTTCTTTTTGTTCATTACTTAATTTTCCGTGAACTATGCTTATTTGATAGTTTGGTATAGGAAATTCATTTAGCAAATTATCATAGCCTTGTTGTAAATTTTGGTAATCCATTTTTTCACTTTCTTGAATTAATGGATACACTATATATACTTGCCTTCCTTTTGCAATTTCTTCGCGCATAAATCCGAACACACGTAAACGTTGTGCTTCGGTAAAGTGAATGGTTTTAATTGGTTTTCTACCCGGTGGTAATTCATCAATTACGCTAACGTCTAAATCACCATATAATGTCATTGCTAACGTTCGAGGTATTGGCGTTGCAGTCATTATTAACATGTGAGGCGGGTTACTGTTTTTAGACTGTAGTTTAGCGCGTTGAGCTACTCCAAAACGATGTTGTTCGTCAATTACAACTAAACCTAAATTATTAAATACAACAGGATCTTCAATTAACGCATGTGTACCTATTAAAATATTTAACGTTCCGTTTTTTAATTTTTCTAAAATTAGTTTACGTTGTTTCGTTTTAGTATTTCCTGTTAAAAATTCAATAGTAATATTTAATGGTTTTAATAAATCTATAAAAGTGAGATAATGTTGTTGGGCTAAAATTTCGGTAGGAGCCATTAAACATGTTTGAAAATCATTATCAAGTGCTAAAAGCATTGACATTAATGCAACCATTGTTTTACCACTACCAACATCTCCTTGTATTAATCGATTCATTTGCTTTCCACTTTTTAAATCAACATGAATTTCTTTTAATACTTTTTTTTGCGCGTTAGTTAAATTAAATGGTAAATATGATTTATAAAATAAATTAAAAAATTGCCCAACTTTATTAAACAAAAAACCATTGCTAATTGTATTACGCAATTTATTGCTTTTTAAAAGTTTTAATTGTATAAAAAATAATTCTTCAAATTTTATACGATAAATTGCTTGTTTTAAGCTTTGTTCATTTTCAGGAAAATGTATGTTATGGTATGAATTAAATTTTGATATTAAATTATTTTGTTCAATTAAATCGTTACTCAAGTTTTCTATTATATCATTTTCCTTTAAATTATATATAATTGTGCGTAAAACTCTTCGTATTCCTTCACTGTCAAGACCTTTAACTTTTAATTTTTCGGTGCTATTATAAACACCTTGATAGGCATTTAATTGTAGTAATTTTTCGTTATTAAATTCGTCAATTTCTGGATGTGCAATATTAAATCTTCCTTTAAAACTTGTTGGTTTACCAAAAACAACATATTCAATTCCTGTTTTTAGTTTTTGTGCCATGTAATTGTAACCTTTAAACCAAACTAACTCTATAAAACCTGTATTATCTTTAAAAACAACAACTAAACGTTTGGCTTGTTTTATTCCTATAATTTCTAAAGAATAAATTACACCCCGCAATTGAACATAAGGTAAGTCCTCTTCTATTTCATTAATTCTGTAAAATTTTGTTCTATCAACGTACCTAAAAGGAAAATAGTTTAATAAATCTCCACAATTAAATATATTAAGCTCTTTTTTAAGTACTTCTGCTTTAATTGGACCAATCCCCTTAATATACTCTATTGGTGTATTAAACATAACACTAAATTACAACATTGCTGGTGTTGATATTATTTATTTTTATTTAAAAATTCACAATATAATGCGAATAATTTTGCGTTATTGAACAATTTATTTAAAATATTAATTTTATTGAGTTTAAACATCACTTTAAAAGCTCAGTTTTTAGATACTTTACATGAAGTATTTAATCATAAAAGCAGTATAGATGCGAGGTTAGAATCTAGGTATAGTTTTATTGATAATGAGTTAATTAGTGTTTCTGGAGTAAGATTAGGTGTTGCATACCAACGAAAATTAAGGATTGGAGGTGGTATAAGCTGGTTAAAAACAATGCATCCAGAAACATTTTACGAAAATAAAACTGATGGAACAATAGATACAGTTTTGAGAAATTTAAAATTTACATATTTATGTTATTATGTAGATTTTGTTTTTTATAAAACTAAACGATGGCAATTAAGTGTGCCCATACAAGCTGGCACAGGTATTGCGTGGTGGCAAAAACAAAACAAACTAAATTTTTACTCTGGCGATAAAAAACTTTTTTTTATTTTATATGAACCAGGCATTACAGTTCAATATAAAATTTTTAGATGGTTTGGTTTAGGTGCTGATGTTGCTTACCGCTTTACTGCTTTAAATAACAAAAAAATAGGTGAAAAATTAAATTCACCTACTTACAGTTTAAAAATTTTAATTTGGTTTGATCAATTGTACTTTACCAGTTTTCCTAAATCTAAAATTACACAAAAATTTGGGCCTGCTATTTGGTAATAATTAAATAACCTTAATTGCTTCAAAACATTTAAGATCTCCTGCAGAACCAAGATATTCAGCATCAATACCAACTAAACCTATTTTCTTACTTTGTTCTTTGGTTAATGCTCTATTTGGATACCAACGATCATCTTGTACCTTTAAATCAATATCTTTATCTGCCAAAACTTGGTTTAATTGTTTTTGAGTTAAAAATAAAACGCCTTCCTCTTCATCTTCGTCTTCATTTTCAATATTTAATATATTACCCACCAATTTTAATTTTGGAACTTCTGGTTTATATTTAAAACCTAAACCATCTTGACTATTAATTTCAATATATTGTATATCAGTTACATGTATTTGAGCCATATTTTATTTTTTTGCAAGTTTAACAAATTCATACAATTTAAACAACAAATTTTATCAGAATTAATAAAGAAATATTTAATATACTTCTCATTTTTAATTAAAAAGTGGTCTATTGTATGATGTTTCGTTTCTACTACAGTAGAATTATTTAGGTTTTCTAAATCTATTATACCGCTTTGATTTAATAATTAGTCTTTGTAATCACAACCAAGTTTTCTTGGAGGCGGCATTACCATTGTAAAATTAAAACCTTTCAAAGTAAAGAATTAGTTTTAGTTTTTTAAAAGGCTATTTCATAAAGTAAATAAAAAAATTATTTTAAATAAAACTAAAATACAAACTCACTTATTTGTAATTTACAATTAAATTTAAAATAAAAAACCCGATTTTTTATAATCGGGTTTTTTATTTAATGATGTGCCTCTTCATGAGTTTCACTTTCGCTATGGTGACCTCCACCATTTGCTTTTTTATGCGCTAATTGTTCTTCTAAAGGAATTTGTTTTGTACGTGTGTAGTTTTCTTTAACACCTGAATAAGTACCTTCAGTTAACACAATAAATATGGTATAAACTATAAAAATGGTATAAGGTAATAAAACAACATATTTAAAAAATTTAACCTCATGTCCTAAGTGCATAAACCATAATACAATTGCTGCAGCTTTTACTAAGGTTAAAGTAATAAATAAAACTTTTAAACCCATAGTGCCACTCCAGCCTTTACTTGGGGCCATAAAACCAATTATTAGCTCTACAATAGTTATTACAAGCATAATCCAAAACACATTCCATAATGTTCTACGAGCTTTTTTACCATAAGCTTCGTCGTGATTGCTCATTTTTTCATATTCTGGATAGTTATCGTGAAATTCCATAAAATTATTTTTAAATTATTTTTAATATTATAATAAGTAAAAGAAAGTAAATACAAATACCCAAACTAAATCTACAAAGTGCCAGTATAAACCAACTTTTTCAACCATTTCATAATGGCCACGTTTTTCGTAAGTTCCTTTAAGCACATTCATAAAAATTATAAAGTTAATAACAACACCACTAAATACGTGGGTTCCATGAAATCCAGTAATAAAAAAGAAGAAGTTTGCAAATTGAGGGACATCATAATTTCCATATTCGTTAACTGTCATGTTTGCACCGTGTA
>CAZAPH010000046.1:0-20924 GCA_964487105.1 uncultured Akkermansia sp. | reverse complement strand
ATTGAATTCTTAAAAGTAGAAAAAATTGATTTAATAATTTTAGCTGGTTTTTTATTAAAAATTCCGGAAGCTTTTGTTAAAGCTTTCCCTAACAAGATAATTAATATTCACCCATCATTATTACCAAAATTTGGAGGTAAGGGCATGTATGGACATCATGTGCATAAAGCCGTATTAAATGCTGGCGAAACGGAATCAGGCATAACCATTCATTTTGTTAACGAAGCCTACGATGAAGGAAAAATAATTTTACAAGCTAAATGTAATGTTTCCCCAACTGATGATGTTGATTCTTTAAGTAAAAAAATAAGAGTGTTGGAGTTTGAAAATTTACCAAAAGCGGTTGAGTTATTTTTATCTTAACTCTAGTTCTTTATTTTGATTATTATCTATTAAGCTTGGCATTGGGCTAGATTCTAAATTTTCAGGTGTGTTTTTTTTTCTTCCGCCAAGTTGCATTGTTGGTTTAGCTTCTAATGAGCTTTTTCTTATATAGGCTTCGGTAGTTTGGCCGTTATAGCTGTAAATTATTTTAATAAAATATACTGTTTCGCCTATTTGAGTATATTTAGTTTTATTGTTTGATGTAGCAATTGGTGTAGTTTTTATACTAGGTTCAGGGTATAAATTTTGACCATTTGGTATATTAATTGGTTTACCTGTAAGTGTAGTACTGTTAGCTATGGGTTGCTTTGTTTCAATTTGTTCAGAGTTTATGGTAGTATTAGTGGGTTGAATGGCTGCCGTTTGATCTATAGCCAAAGCTAAACTATCTATATTTAATAAACTATCCTTTTTAATAGGGGCGGCAACAATATGTAATTCTTTTTTAGAAATTTTAAGAGTATTATTAGTTAAAATTTTGCCAGATTGTAGTTCAATTCTTTTTTGTTTTTTAGTGGTGTTTATACTTATAAAGTTAAAAAGTAAAAAAGAAAATGCAATTATAATAATTCCAAAAACTAAAGGTAAAACTACATTTTTGTTAATCGAAAATTTTATGGTTTTAAAAGCAGTTTCTATTGTATTGTTTTTTGGAATTTGATTTCTATGACTTTCATACCTTTGCCATGCATCATTATCCAATGCTACTTTTTGGTTAAGCATTTTTTGCCGAAGCGCTTTTTCATCTATTTCGTAATTAAAATGACTGCTCATGTTGCTTCATTTCTTTTAAGGTTTTTTCTATGCCTTTTTGCAAATTATATCTGGCTTTTTCTAAGTTGCTTTTTACTGTATGTTCATTTGCTTCTAACAATTCTGCAGATTCTTGTAAACTATAGCCATCTATAACATGCAAATTAAAGATTAATCTTTGCGATGGAACAAGTTGTTGTATGCTTTTTATTAGTATATCATTGTTAATGTTGTTGTAATCAATTATAGAGATATCCTCAAATAAATTATAATTTTTAACCGAAGGCGAATTTGCATAAACAGTACTTGCTACATAATACTCGCTCCTAATGCTTTTAACTAACTCAATACAAGTTTGAATTGTTTTTGTGTTTATAAAATGGTCAAATTGGGATTGATTGAAGTTTTTTGTATTTATAATATCACTAAACATTGCATCAAAACTTAAGTTAACAGCGTTATTAGCTTGTATTTCATTTTTACAATACCTTATAGAAATGGAGTAAACTATAGGATAGTAATCTTCAAAGACTTTTCTAATAGCCTCTCTATCTTGTTTTTGAATGGCCGATATTGTATCAGCAGCTAACATAGTTTAGTAATAATTGTACATTTTTAACGAATAATTGTGTTAAAGGTTGCGTTTTTACTCGTTTTTATAGTATAAAAATAATAATTTTTCTTTACTTCCTTAAATAATATATTTTACAAATGCAACTTAAAATATTATTTTTTTTACTTTTTTATTATTAACTTGTAAATCAATACAATTGGCACTTTTCAACAATTTAATGTGAATTTAACTTGTTTAAAACTTCACTTAAGTGTTAATTCATTTGTTGTTCTTTTCCAAGCAATTTTGCATTTATTTGCAATAATTGAAATTGTTATATTAATTAATCCAGAATAAAGAACAAAATTATGACAAACGAACCAATATTAGCCGAAAACAAAGATAGATTTGTTTTATTTCCTATTAAATATAAAGATATTTGGGAATTTTATAAAAAATCAGAAGCCAGTTTTTGGACGGCTGAAGAAATTGATTTAGCGGCTGATATTAACGATTGGAATAATAAATTAAATGATAACGAACGCCATTTTATTAAACACGTTTTAGCATTTTTTGCTGCAAGCGATGGTATTGTAAATGAAAACTTAGCAATTAATTTTTTAAATGAGGTTCAATACCCCGAAGCCCGTTGTTTTTACGGATTTCAAATTATGATGGAAAACATCCATTCCGAAACTTACTCATTACTTATAGACACCTATATTAAAGACCCAGTTGAAAAAGATAAATTATTTCATGCTGTAGATACTGTTCAATGTGTTGGAGAAAAAGCCGAGTGGGCTTTACGTTGGATTAGCAACGGTAGTTTTGCAGAAAGATTAATTGCATTTGCAGCAGTAGAAGGCATTTTCTTCTCAGGTTCGTTTTGCTCAATATTTTGGCTTAAAAAACGAGGTTTAATGCCTGGATTATCGTTTAGTAACGAATTAATTAGTAGAGATGAAGGAATGCATTGCGATTTTGCATGTTTACTTTACACAAATTATTTAAAAAATCAATTACCTAAAGAACAAGTTACTAAAATTATTACTGATGCCGTAAACATTGAGAAAAAATTTGTTGTTGATGCTATACCGGTAAAATTAATAGGAATGAACTCAGATTTAATGTGTCAATACATTGAGTTTTGTGCAGATAGACTTTTAGTAGCTTTAGGCTGTAACAAATTTTACAATGCTTCTAACCCGTTTGATTTTATGGAAATGATTTCATTACAAGGTAAAACCAATTTCTTTGAAAAACGAGTTGGTGAATACCAAAAAGCGGGTGTAATGGGCAAATCTGAACAAAGCAATGTCTTTAAACTAGACGAAGACTTTTAGTAAGTAAAAAATAAACATTTATCGGTTATAAAATTAAATTGAACAAGTTTAACAACTTGTATAGGGAAATTACCCTCTCAACTTTATAAAATACCAATAAACTAATTAAACAATTAACTGTTAATAGAAAAAATTAAAAATAAAATAAAAATTTAAAAACGATAGTATCTTGTATCTTCAATAAGTTACTAAAGTATAATCAAAAAAACCTTGGCAAAATGTTTGTAATAAAAAGAGACGGAACTAAAGAAACGGTAAAATTTGATAAAATTACCGCACGTATTCAAAAATTAAGTTATGGCTTAGATCCAACACATGTTGATCCAATTCAAGTAGCTAAAAAAGTTATTGATGGTGTTTATGATGGTGTAACCACTAGCGAGTTAGATAATTTGGCAGCTGAAACAGCCGCATCTTTAACCGTTCGTCACCCTGATTATGCCCAACTTGCATCGCGTATTGCTGTAAGTAATTTACATAAAAACACAATTAAAAGTTTTTCAAAAACAGTTGAAGAATTATATAATTATATCGATCCTAAAACAAATTTACGTGCAGCATTAATTGCTGATGATGTGTATGAAATTGTAATGAACAATGCACACATGTTAGATTCATCAATTATTTACGATAGAGATTTTGGTTATGATTATTTTGGTTTTAAAACTTTAGAACGTTCGTACTTATTAAAAATGAATGGTAAAGTTGCTGAACGTCCGCAACACATGATTATGCGTGTAGCAGTTGGTATCCATAAAAGCGATATTGAAAGCGCATTAAAAACATACAATTTAATGAGTGAGCGTTGGTTTACACATGCAACACCAACTTTATTTAATGCAGGTACACCAAAACCTCAAATGAGCAGTTGTTTTTTACTACAAATAATAGATGATAGCATTGATGGTATTTAAGATACATTAAAACAATGAGCTAAAATTTCTCAAAGTGCTGGCGGTATTGGTATTAGCATTCATAATGTTAGAGCCACAGGATCGTATATTAAAGGCACAAATGGTACAAGTAATGGAATTTTACCAATGCTAAAAGTATATAACGAAACAGCTCGTTATGTTGACCAAGGCGGAGGAAAACGAAAAGGTTCTATTGCCGTTTATCTTGAGCCTTGGCATGCAGATATAATGGAATTTTTAGATTTAAGAAAAAATCATGGCAAAGAAGAAATGCGCGCACGTGATTTATTTACAGCTCTTTGGATTCCTGATTTATTTATGAAACGTGTAGAAGAAGAAGGAACTTGGAGTTTAATGTGCCCTAACGAATGTCCTGGTTTAAGTGATTGCCATAGCGAAGCATTTGAAAAATTATACACAAGTTACGAAGAGCAAGGAAAATTCCGTAAACAAATTCCTGCTCGAGATTTATGGGCCGAAATAATTGCCGCTCAAATAGAAACTGGCAACCCATACATGCTGTTTAAAGATGCTGCAAATAGTAAATCAAATCAACAAAACTTAGGTACAATTAAATCAAGTAATTTATGTACCGAAATTATTGAATATACAAGTGCAGATGAGGTAGCAGTTTGTAATTTAGCCTCTATTGCTTTACCTCGATTTGTAGATGAAAAAACAGGAACGTTTGACCATAATAAATTATTTGAAATTACATACGTTGCTACCAAAAATTTAAATAAAATTATAGATAGAAATTACTACCCTATTCCTGAAGCACGCAACAGCAATATGCGTCACCGCCCTATTGGTTTAGGCGTTCAAGGGTTAGCAGATGCTTTTATTTTAATGCGTTATCCATTTGAGAGTGAAGAAGCAAAACAATTAAATTCTGAAATTTTTGAAACTATTTATTTTGCTGCACTTACTGCCAGTAAAGATTTAGCCAAAATAGAAGGCGCATACGAAAGTTATGAAGGTTCTCCTATAAGTAAAGGTATATTTCAACAAGATATGTGGGGGGTTAAACCAAGTAGCCGTTGGGAATGGGATATTTTAAAAGAAGAAATTTTAAAATATGGTGTTCGTAACAGTTTATTATTAGCGCCAATGCCAACAGCCAGCACTTCACAAATTTTAGGAAATAACGAATGTTTTGAACCATATACTAGTAATATTTATACCCGCCGTGTATTAAGTGGAGAATTTGTTGTTGTAAATAAACATTTATTACGCGATTTAGTAAAACTAGGAATATGGAATGATACTTTAAAAAATAAAATCATTGCCGCTAATGGTTCAATACAAAACATAGCCGAAGTACCAGCTAATATTAAAGAATTATACAAAACAGTTTGGGAAATTAAACAACGTACAATTATTGATATGGCTGCTGATAGAGGTGCATTTATTGACCAAAGCCAATCGTTAAATTTATTTATACAAGATGCTAATTTTGCAAAAATGAGTAGTGCCCATTTTTACGCATGGAAAAAAGGTTTAAAAACAGGTATGTACTATTTACGTACTAAATCAGCTGCTGATGCAATTAAATTTACGGTTGATCAAAACGCACTACAACAACCCGCTATATTAGGTAACGAAGATTCTCTTTTAATGGAAAGAGGACAAGCGCATTTATTAAGCTTTGAAGAACAACAAGCCCAATTAGCTTGCAGTTTAGATAACCCAGATGCTTGCGAAGCTTGCGGAAGTTAAATTTTTTTTATTTCTGTAAAAACCTCTCTATTTTGAGAGGTTTTTTTATATAATTAAACATAAAGCAATTAAATATTTTAATTGAAAAATTACAATAAATAAGTTATTTTTACTTAAAAAAATAATAATGGGATTATTTGACAAAATTAAGAATGAATTTATCGACATAATTGAATGGGTTGATGATTCAAAAGATACAATGGTATGGAAATTTCCACGCTATCAAAACGAAATTAAAAATGGAGCTAAACTTACTGTTCGAGAAAGTCAAGTAGCTGTTTTTATGAACCAAGGACAAATTGCTGATGTTTTTCAACCAGGTATGCATACCTTAAGCACAGCAAATATGCCAATATTATCAACTTTACAAGGTTGGAAATATGGATTTAATTCTCCGTTTAAAGTAGATGTGTTTTTTGTTAATACCAAACAATTTATAGATCAAAAATGGGGTACAAAAAATCCAATTACATTAAGTGATAATCGATTTGGTTTTATTGAATTACGTAGTTTTGGCTCGTTTGCATTTAGAGTTACTGATGCAGGTAAATTTATTAAAGAAATTGCAGGTACAAACGAAAATTATAATACAGAAGATGTTGCAGAGCAATTACGTAGTATGATAGTTACTAAATTTACCGATGCTGTTGGCGAAGGTAATATCCCTGTAGAAAAATTTGCCGCAAATTTAGATGAATTATCAAAATTAGGGCAAGATAAATTAAATGCAGATTTTTTAGAATATGGTTTAACTATAACTAAATTTTTAGTTGAAAACGTTAGCATGCCTGAAGAATTGAAAAAAGAAATTTTCAATTATTCTCGTTTAAATGCTTTAGATATGAATAAATTAGCTCAGTTTAACACAGCTAATGCAATTAAAGATGCAGCAAATAACCAAGGTTTAGGAGGTGCTGGTATTGGTATGGGAGTAGGAATGGGAATGGGTAATATGATGACGAATATGTTTAACCAAACCGGTATGAATCAGCAAAACAATTCTGTTCCGCCACCTCCCCCACTACTTCAATTTCTTGTGGTTGTTGCTGGAGCGCAAGCTGGTCCCTTTAATTTACAACAATTACATTCAATGGCTACAAGTGGCCAATTAACTAAAGCAACTATGGTTTGGAAAGCGTGTATGGCTAATTGGGCAACTGCAGAATCTCAACCAGAATTAGCAGCTATATTTAAAAGTGTACCACCACCTCCACCACCCCCTATTGGATAAATTTAATATAAAGCCTAAATTCGTTTAGGCTTTTTTATTTATACTTTATCAATAAAAAAAATTACATAGAAAACGATTCCTTTAGTGTTGAACTAATGAGTAATGGTTACTATCAACTCATTATTAAAGGACATGTTTTTTTTACAATACAACATTTAAAACAATTTGTTGCTATTCAAGAGCAATTGGGTAAACATAAATTACCAGTCTTAGTGATAACCAATACAGGGTCGGATACAGATATCGAATTTTTAAATGAGCTGGCTAAACGCGAAACTCAGCCTTACACATTAGCAACAGCATTTGTATTAAAATCTTTACCACAAAAAATTTTGGCATCAATGTATTTAAAAATAATAAAACCGCAAATTCCAACTCAGTTTTTTAAATCAGAAAAAGATGCTTTAAACTGGTTAAATAAAGAATTTAATGTAAAGCTTTAGCGTTTTCAATTCCCTTTAATAAGTTGTAAACTTTTTTATCAATTATTAAACTTATACAATCATCTGTTGTTGTTGCCATATCAATCCATTTTAATTGTTGTTCGCTTTTAAGCGCGTTAACATTAAATTTTCCAATTAAAGTTTTTGGTTTTATTAAATAATAAATACTAATTATTTGTTGATTTTTGTTTGAAAGACTTTCTACAAAAAAATCTGTTGTATAAAAATGACTTAAAACTTCTATCTCAACACCTAACTCTTCCATAAATTCTCTTTTTAAACAATCAATTAATCCTTCACCATACTCCAGCCCACCGCCTACAAATTTTGTTATTATTTTACCATTAAATGTTTCGTTAGATACAAGAAGGAACGAATTTACCTTAATAATTCCGTAAACACGAATATTAAATTTTTGCATACAACTAAATGGGTTGATATTGAATACAAATTTAAAATTTCTTGTGATTATTAGTGCCAACATTATTTGTATATTCGTAATCGCTTTTTATGAGCAAAAACTTAGTTATAATACCAACTTACAACGAAATTGAAAATATTGAAAATATGGTAAGAAAGGTATTTTCCTTACCTAAAGAATTTGATTTACTTATTGTTGATGATGGCAGCCCAGATGGCACAGCAACTAAAGTTAAAGAACTTTTAAATGAATATAAAACACTATTTATAGAAGAAAGAAAAGGAAAACAAGGATTAGGAACAGCATACATACATGGTTTTAAATGGGCTTTAAGTAGAAAATATGAATATATTTTTGAAATGGATTGCGATTTTAGTCATAACCCTGATGATTTAGTTAGGTTATTAAATGCTTGCGAAAATGGCGCAGATGTTGCAGTAGGCTCTAGATACGTAAAAGGTGGAAACGTTAGTAACTGGGATAGAAAAAGAATTTTGTTAAGTTTTTTTGCGAGTTTATATGTAAGATTAGTGCTTTGGTTTAATGTTAAAGATACTACCGCAGGCTTTAAATGTTACAAGAGAAAAGTTTTAGAAGCTATAAATTTAGATTTAATAAAGTTTATGGGCTACGCTTTTCAAATTGAAATGAAATATACAGCTTATAGAAAAGGGTTTAAAATAGTTGAGGTTCCAATAACTTTTGTTGATAGAGTTTTAGGTACAAGTAAAATGAGTACTAAAATTTTTAAAGAAGCCTTTTTGGGAGTTTTACAAATGAGATTTAAAAAAATATAATAATGTTAAGAACAATAATTTTAGCTGGTTTAATAAGTCCGGTTTTTGGGCAAACAGAAAAACATTTAAAAAACCTAAAACAATTAACGTTTGGAGGCGATAATGCAGAGGCTTATTTTTCTCGAAATGATAAAATGGTTTCCTTTCAAAGCAATAATCCTAAATGGGGTTTAAAGTGCGATCAAATTTTTATTTTAGATATTGAAAAAGCAAAAAAAGATTCTACTTATAAACCAAATTTAGTAAGTACAGGTAAAGGAAGAACTACATGTAGTTTTGTGATGCCTAATAATAAAGATGTTTTATATGCAAGCACTCATTTAGCTGGTGATAGTTGTCCGCCTGCACCAGAAACTAGCGGAAGATATTTATGGGCAGTTTATAACTCATTTGATATTTTTGTTGCTAACCCAAATGGTAAAATTATTAAGCAATTAACTAACGCAAAAGGTTATGATGCTGAAGCAACAATTTCTCCTAAAGGAGATAAAATTGTTTTTACTAGTGATAGAAGTGGGGATTTAGAGCTATGGACAATGGATATTGATGGTAAAAATCAAAAACAAATAACATTTGGATTAGGTTATGATGGTGGTGCATTTTTTTCACCAGATGGTAAAAAGCTTGTGTTTAGAGCATCTCGCCCAACAACAGAAGCCGAACAAACGGATTATAAAGATTTACTAAAAAAAGGTTTAGTTGCACCTACAAACATGGAAATTTATACTTGTAATGTTGATGGAAGTGATTTAAAACAAATAACCAAATTAGGTAAAGCAAATTGGGCGCCCTATTACCATCCATCAGGTAAAAAAATTATTTTTTCAAGTAACCACCATAGTAAAAAGGGTTACGATTTTCAATTATATATGATTAATGAAGATGGTACAGGTTTAGAACAAATTACCTCTGAGAGTATGTTTAATGCTTTTCCTATGTTTAGTTACGATGGTAAAAAATTAATTTTTAGTAGTAATCGTAACAATGGAGGAACAAGAGATACCAATTTATTTATTGCAGATTGGGAAGATTAAAAGTGGCCAATACATTTGAAATAAAAATAAAGATTAATGTATTTAATTCATTAAACGAATTAAATACTGCTGAAAAAGAACTTTGTATTAGTGCTAAAGAAATATTAAATAATGCTTATGCACCTTATTCAAAATTTAAAGTAGGAGCAGCAGTTTTATTAGAATCAGGAGAAATAGTTACCGGTACAAACCAAGAAAACATTGCTTACCCAAGTGGTACTTGTGCCGAAAGAACAGCAATTTTTTACGCATCAACGCAATACCCCAATAAAAAAATTAAAGCAATTGCAGTAACTGCCAAAAGCGATGCTACAATTTTTGATTTAAATAAACCCGTATCACCATGTGGGGTCTGTAGGCAGGTAATTGCAGAGTATGAACAAAAACAAAATCAATCAATTAAAATTTTTATGATTGGAAACAATGATGTTATTTACCAATGCCAATCAATTAACGATTTATTACCTTTAATGTTTAATAAATAAACGTATGTTTTTAAATATTAATTTAATTACAGATAATAATTGGAAAACTGTACTAGAAAAATATTTTGAAAGGGAAGAGTTTTTAAAATTAAATGTTTATTTAACTGAAAGAAATAAAAATAAAGCTGTAATTTTTCCACCTAAAAACGAAATTTTTAATGCGTTAAACTTAACACCATTAAATAAGGTTAAAGTTGTAATTATTGGTCAAGACCCTTACCATAAAAGAAACCAAGCTCATGGTTTAAGTTTTTCAGTAAATAAAAATATAGCTATTCCACCTTCATTAAAAAGTATTTACAAAAAGTTTAAAAAAGATATTGATTTTGAAATACCAAGCCATGGCAATTTAACAAATTGGGCAAAACAAGGTGTATTAATGTTAAATACAATATTAACTGTAGAAGAAGGACAACCTGCATCGCACAAAAATAAAGGATGGGAACAGTTTACTGATTTTGTTTTAACGTATTTAATTGAAAATAAAAACAATTTAGTGTTTTTACTTTGGGGAAATTTTGCAAAACAAAAAAAAGAACTCTTTAAAAAAGAACATCTTGATAAGCATAAAATAATGGAAGCTGCACATCCAGCTCCTCCTTATTCGCACACTAAATTTTTAAATGAATCAGAAACATTTAATAACATAAATAAATATTTAATAAGTCATCAAATTGAACCAATAAACTGGAATTTTAGCGAAAATGCACTTAAATTATTTTAATTGCCTGAAAAACAAATAGTTAAATTTTATTTTTAACCAACTTTTACTTAACTTTAAACGTATAATAGTATAAGTAACAACGCGTTAAATGAATATTCAGCCAGAGTTAATTAAACTTTGCTTGCAAAAAAATCGCAAGGCTGAATTTGAATTGTATAAACTTACCTATAGTTATTTAATGAGTATTTGCTTACGTTATAGTAAAAGTAAAGATATTGCAGCTGAATCATTAAATATTGGTTTTTTAAAAATACTTAACAATATAAAGCAATACAATCCTCAAATCCCTTTTAAAATGTGGATTAGGCGCATAATGATTAATACATTAATAGATGAATATAGAAAACAAAAACGAGAAAAAGAACATTTAACTTATGTTGAAACGTATTATGATAGTTCAGATTTTTCTGATGTAAATGAAGCTTTGAGTAATTTTAATGTTGCTCAAATTTATAAATTAATAGAAGAGCTTCCACCCTCAACAAAAGAAGTATTTAACCTGTATATAATAGATGGCTATAGCCATAAAGAAATTGGAGAAATGCTTGGTATAAGCGAAGGAACTAGTAAATGGCATTTAAGTGAAGCAAGACAAAAATTAAAAAACAAAATTGAAGACAAACTTTTTATTAAAGTAGCATAAATGAATACAAGAAAATTTGATGAAATAATTAAAAACAAAGTGAATGAAGCAAACTTTGAATTTAATCCAGCGCATTGGGAAAAAGCATCTCAATTATTAGATGCCGAACATAAATTGATAAATAATTCAACAAAATTTAAAACATATACAGGAATTAGTATTGCACTATTTTGTGTGGTTAGTGTTTTTACATTTTATTATTTTTCATTAAATAGTGTGCAAACAAAACCTACAACATCTAAAAATTACACAAAAAATAATACATTATTAACATTAAACTCAACTAACAGTAAAATTCAACAATCAAAAAATAGTTATGAAAATGAAATTTTAAAAGAAAATAAATTAAATAATATTCAAACAAAACCTACTGAAAATAATACATTAAGCAATAATGTAAATAATGATAAATTAGAAAATAATACTGAAAATTTAAAAACAATAAATAACACTAAACAAACTTTAGAAAATAATTCAACACTTACAAAAAGTCCATCTGTTTCAATTCAAAAATTAAACGCAAACACTAATGAAACAACAAATCTAATTAATTCAGCTACTTTTGCTGAAAATATACTTTCAAACACTAATGATTCAACTCAACAAAACAGTACTGAATTTATTGAAAATAATACAACATCATTTCTTCCAAATATTTCTCCAAACCTATCTTCTTTTTCAAATTTAAATATAAATATTGACGATAATTTATTACGAACAGATTATTCAGCTATTAAAAAAGATGATGAATATTATCGCGATAAAAAACAAAAAAAACAATTTTTAAATTGTGAAGCTAATTTATTATATAACTATGGTTGGAATCATTTAAACCAACGTAAAGCCAATGCCTTTAATTTTAATTTTGGTGTAAATTATGGTTTATATATGTTGCATAATTTTAGTTTAAGTTTTGGGGCACATTGTTACAGCGTTAGAAATGTAAATCAAACAATTTTTAGCGATACACTTTCAGATTTTAAATTTGGTGTTAAAAGTAATACAAGCGAAATTATAAATAACCATTTAATGTATTTAACAATACCAATAAATGTAAATTACCATATCAATAATAAAAATTATTTAAGCGCAGGTATAAGTATTGGTACAAAAGTTTATAGTAAAAACACTTTAATTACTTCAAATTATATTGGAGAAGAACTACAATCTACTAATTCTGAAAGCAATAATTTTAATTATTATAATGTTGCTGATAGAAATATATTACTCGAAGCATCTTATAGTACAATTGTTACAAAAAAACTTTGGCTAAAAGCAGGAGTTTATTACAGCGTTAATGATTTATTTAAACAAGTAAATGGCATCCAAAATTTAAAAGGCATAAACATTGGAATTAAGTATGAAATATTTAATAAATAAGAGAAATAGTTTTTGTGTATTAGTTTTAATTTTATTTAATTCTTGCATCAAAAAACAACTACCAAAAAACGATACAGAAGATTCAAATCCTGTATTTTATATGAAGGCGCTAGTTAATAACACTCCTATAACTATAGAAGCGGGCAAAAACAATATGTATATGTATGCTGATTGGAGTTACAATGATTTTGATAGTATTTATAGTTATTTAGGCACTCTTCAACAAAAAAATTGTAATGGTAATTGTAATTATTCTATGCGATTAAAAATTAATAATAATGAAACTTTAGCTCCCGGACAAACGCCTAATGTTAACTCAAATATAGCAAGCACTTCATATTCATTTCAATTACCGCAAACTAATGTTTTATACAATTGTGTTTTTACTTCAAGTTCACCCTTTTCTACAAACAACGTATGGACATTTAACGATGGAAGTAGTTCAAATGGCTTAAATGCTCAAAAACAATACTTATCTGGAACATCGCAAACAGTAAACTTAAGTGTAAGTAGTGCAAGTTGTATGTTTAATGTTTTTAATGTTTATAAAATTGGTTCTCCTTTACAAGTTAGTGTGTGGGGTAGTAAAGATACTGCACAAGCAAGTGCTACATTTAATTTTAATTCTTCACATACCGGTTCTCCTGCATTATCTTACTTATGGGATTTTGGAGATGGAACTTCTAGTACACAACAAAACCCTAAACACACCTATTTAAATTTTGGATATTATACTACTAAATTAACTGTTAAAAACATATCCGATTCTGCCGTTTGTTATTACAGAGCAGCTGTTGTTAACGGACAACCTTGCAACGCAAACATTAGCGCAAGTATGACACAAATTTCGCCTTTAAAACCAACTTCTAAAATTATAATTGAAATAATTGATAATAATGGTAAAACATACTCAAGCGCAAATATTTTACAATTAAATGAAAGTTTTAAAATAATTTCAGTAGAAGATTATGAAACTAGTGATGCAGGCGTTAAAACAAAAAAAATTAAATTTAATTTTAATTGTAAAGTACAATCGGGGAGCGATGTGTTAGATATAAAAAATGGTGAAGGTGTATTTGCATTAGGTTACAATTAAAAAAACATACAAATTAAATTAATTTATTTTTTTAGAATTGCTTAACTAATTATTTCAAAATTCTTAATTCGCTTGGTAAATAATTATTTACTCTGTTTGGAAGTATTTTGCACCACCCAATACCAAAGTTTTTATAGGTTGCTAAAAATAGCCCTTTAGAAGTATTTTCAATTAATAAATTTTCTTTTTTTAAAAATTTAATACTATCCTCGAAGTTAAGTTCAATTGAGTTTACATGTTCGTTTTTATGAGAATATAGTGCCAATTCGTGGTTAGGCATTATGTCTTTGTTTTTTAATTCACCAATACAAACACCAGCTTTTTTAAAATAAAAGTATTTACCAAATCTTTCAAAAAAATCTAAAACATTTTCGTTTGCCAAATAAAAATTAGTATTTTTCTTAAACACAGGACAATCAATATTAACAATGGTTTTTAATAATTCTTTTTCTAATTTATTTACAGAAATGTTTTCTTTTAATTTAGTTTTAGTTACACTATTATTTACGCCTTCATTTTTTCTTAGTACACTAATATAAAAACCTTCAGAAGCTGTTAAGTGGGGGTAAAACCTATATCCAACATCTGTTTCAATAATACCCCATTCTTTATTAATTTTAATTTTAACTAATGAAAAATCATTTTCATTTATTAACCAATTGGTTATATTTTCATTTTCTTCTGATGAATAAGAACAAGTGCTATAAATTAATAAACCATTTGGTTTTATGCTATCAATTAAATTTAATAAAATATCTTTTTGTCTTAGGCTACAATCGTTTACTGCGTTTAAACTCCATTCGTTAATTGCAGTTGCTTGTTTCCTAAAAAGTCCGCTACCACTACAAGGAGCATCAACAAGTACTAAATCAAAATAATTTTTTAATTCTTTAAACTTGTTTGTATCATTATTAGTTACTACACAATTTTTTGTACCCCATTTGCTTAAGTTATAACATAACGTATCGGCTCTACTTTTAATTATTTCATTTGCAACTAACAAACTATCTTCTGAAAGATAACTGTTTAACAATGTACTTTTTCCTCCTGGTGAGGCACAAGCATCTAAAACTTTAACATTGTTTTTTGGAAAATTAATTTGATTTAATATATAATCAATAAACATACTTCCTGCCTCTTGAACATAATAACAACCTGCATGAAATAATGGATCATAAGTAAAATTAGGACGCTCATTTAAATAATAACCAGTATTACACCATTTTATTTTTGTAGTTAAGTTAAAAAGTAATTCAGTTGGTTTAAAAGGATTAATTCTGACACTAGTTATTTTATTTTCTGCTTTGTGGGCTTCAATAAACTCTTCAACATTAATTTTATGATGTTGCAATAAACTGTTTAAAAGTTGTTGAGGTAATTGCATAGGACTTTAAATTTAATAAATAGTTTTGTTTAGTATGTCTAAAATAAATAAATATTTAGCGATTGAGCTTGTGCAGGCTAAAATCCAAAATTGGTGTGCATATCAAGAAAGATCACATTTTGAATTAGAGAAAAAATTATTTGAGTTTGAGTTAACTGATGATGAAAAACTACTTATTATTTCATCTCTTACCTCAAATAATTTTATTAATGAAGAACGTTTTGCTTTAGCATTTACTAGAGGTAAATTTAAAATTAAAAATTGGGGAAAACTTAAAATTCAAATGCATTTAAAACAACACAAAGTTTCACAAAAATTAATAAACCAAGCGTTAAATACAATTAGTGATCAAGAATACATAACTGTTATTAATAAATTAATTAACTTAAAATTAAAATCAATTAAGTCATTACCATTAACTATTAAAAAGCATAAATTAATTAATTTTTTACAATCAAAAGGGTATGAATTTGATGTTGTATTAAACGAAATAAATAAAATTATAAATTAATACAATAGATTTAGCTTAATAGATCAGTGTTTTTTCGAATTTTAGTTAAATATCAATTTTTTGTTGTAAAATAATAGTAAATTAGTAACCTACTTTTTTTTGAGTTTAGAACAAAATATTCGTCAATTAATTAGAAATGTTCCGGATTTTCCAAAACCTGGAATTGAATTTAAAGACATTACACCAATTTTTTATAATCAAACCTTGTGTAGTCAAATTGTTGAGCATTTTGCAAATACAATTAATAATAAACCTGATGCCATTGTTGGTATTGAAAGTAGAGGCTTTTTGTTTGGATTTTTATTAGCAAATAAATTAAATATACCATTTGTTTTAGTAAGAAAATCAGGTAAATTACCTTATAAAACCATTTCTCACGAATACGATTTAGAATATGGAAGTTCTAAAATTGAAATGCACATCGATGCATTAAAACCAAATTGGAATGTTTTAATACATGATGATTTATTAGCAACAGGAGGAACTGCAGCTGCATCGGCTGAGTTAATAGCAAAGTTAGGCGCAAAAGTTATTGGTTTTAACTTTATTGTAGGTTTACAATTCTTAAATGGCGAAGAAAAATTAAAAAAATATACAAATAATATAACATGTCTGGTACAATATTAGAAAACAATGCAATTTCGTTTAATAAAAACGAAAACCAATTAATGATTGCGGATATGATTCGCAAATTTGGTAAAGAACATATTACTCCTAAAATGATGGAGTGGGATGAAAACCAAACTTTTCCGGTTGAGGTGTTTAAAAAACTTGGTGAATTAGGTTTAATGGGAGTATTAGTTCCAACTGAATATGGCGGAAGTGGTTTTAGCTATACCGAATATGTTACTGCAATTACTGAATTAGCAAGCATTTGCAGTTCTATAGGATTATCTATGGCGGCACACAACAGTTTGTGTACCGGACATATTTTAGCTTTTGGTAACGAAGAACAAAAGAAAAAATATCTGCCAAAATTAGCTACTGCCGAATGGATTGGTGCTTGGGGTTTAACGGAGGCTAATACTGGAAGTGATGCAATGCGTATGCGTTGTACTGCAGTTCAAGATGGAGATTATTGGGTAATAAATGGAACAAAAAATTGGATTACACACGGTATTACTGGTAATGTTGCTGTTGTTTTAGTAAGAACAGGCGAATTATTAGATAGTAAAGGTATTACAGCTTTTGTTATTGAACGCGGAACTCCTGGTTTTAAAGGTGGTAAAAAAGAAAATAAATTAGGAATGCGCGCAAGCGAAACGGCTGAACTTATTTTTGAAAATTGTCGTGTACACAAAAGCCAAATTTTAGGTAATGTTGGCGAAGGTTTTGTTCAGGCCATGAAAGTTTTAGATGGTGGAAGAATAAGTATTGCTGCTTTAAGCTTAGGTATTGCTAAAGGTAGTTTAGATGCAAGTATTAAATATGCCAAAGAACGTGAGCAATTTGGACAACCAATTTCTAAATTTCAAGCTATCGCTTTTAAATTAGCAGATATGGCTACAGAGTTTGAAGCTGCCGAATTACTAACATTGCATGCCGCTGATTTAAAAAACAAAGGTCAAAAAGTTACTGTTGCTGGTGCTATGGCTAAATATTATGCTAGCGAAATTTGTGTTAAAGCAGCTAATGAAGCTGTTCAAATTTTTGGCGGATATGGTTTTACAAAAGATTTTCCTGTTGATATATTTTATAGAGATAGTAAATTATGTACAATTGGTGAAGGCACAAGTGAAATACAAAAACTAGTTATTGCCAGAGAATTGTTAAAATAAGCAGGATTTTAAAATCTTCTGAGTTTCATGTTAAAAATGGAGTTTTTTTAGGAATCTAAATGTTTTTTAGTTAATTTTAATTAACAAAAAAATAAAAATATGAATTTACAACAAACAAGCGATTTAGTAGAAGCAAGTATAAAAGGATTAAATATAGATCCTGTAGCTTCAAGAAAAGAAAAAGAAGGTCAATGGAATATTACTGTTAAAGGAGCTCCAGTTTATTTAGATGTTTTTAATTTTTCTTCAAAACCCGAAACTTATTATTTTCAGGTAATGAGTCCGTTGTTTAAAGTGCCAGAAAGTAGAAACGAAGAAATTTATGGAGATTTATTAGATATGAATTACGATATGTATGCATGTGCAATTTGTCGTAAAAATGGATGGTTTTATATCTTAGCTTTACGTCCTGCAACTGGTTTAGACCAAACAGATGTAAATTATTTAATAGATACTGTTTCTCATTACAGCAATGATTTTTATAGCAAATTAACGTTTAAATATAAAGATGTTTTAAACTTAAATCCAACTGCAGGAGCACCAAAATAATTATTTTAAAATTTGTATAAAGCCCCAGATATAAATATTTGGGGCTTTTTATTTTAAATAACACATTTTGCAAAGGCAATAACAAAGAAATTAGTATTTTTAAAAATTAAATTATTTTAAAAAATTAAATTATTTTAAAAAATGAGTAAATTAATTTTAGCAAACGATGGTATTGATGAGGTTGGTAAATCTATTCTTGAAAAAGCTGGATATACTGTAATTACTGAAAAAGTAAATCAAGAAAAATTAATTGATGAAATAAACACAAAAAATATTATTGCGCTTACTGTAAGAAGTGCAACAAAAGTTAGAAAAGATATTATTGATGCTTGCCCTAATTTAAAAGTTATTGCTAGAGGTGGAGTTGGTATGGATAATATTGATGTTGAATATGCTAAAAGTGTTGGTAAAATTGTAATTAATACGCCTGCAGCCTCAAGTAATTCTGTTGCAGAATTAGTTTTTGCACATTTGGCTAATGCAATAAGGTTTTTGTACGATAGTAACAGACAAATGCCAACTAATGGTTTCGATAAGTTTGAAGAGTTAAAAAAGAAATATGCAAAAGGAATTGAACTACGGGGCAAAACTATTGGCATTGTTGGTTTTGGAAGAATAGGGCAGAGTGTTGCTAAAATAGCATTAGGTTGCGGTATGAAAGTATTAGCATTTGACCCCTTTGTAACTGAGGCAGAAATTGAATTAGAAATAGAGGGTATTGCGCAAAAACCTAAAATCACTATTAAAACTATTGGTTTAGATAAATTAATAAAACAAGCAGATTTTTTTACATTCCATGTACCTGGTGGTAAATTAATTACTAAACACGAAATTGCAAACATGAAAAATGGAGTAGTGCTTGTAAATACAGCCAGAGGTGGAGTAATAAATGAAGATGATCTTTTAGAAGCACTTAATAGTGGTAAAATTTTACATGCATGTTTAGATGTTTTTGAAAATGAACCTCGCCCAAGTGTTGCAATTTTAAATCACCCTAAAATTAGTTTAACACCACATATTGGCGCTGCCACAAACGAAGCGCAAGAGCGTATTGGTGTTGAATTAGCAGAAAAATTAATTGAGGCATTAATATAATTAATATAACTATTTATTTTTAACTTATGGCAACTATTATTCCTTTTAAAGCTATACGACCAACAATTGATAAAGTTGGTTTGGTAGCATCTAGAAGTGTTGATGGTTATAACCTTAATGAACTTAAAGATAAATTAGAAGCTAATCCATTTTCATTTTTGCATGTAATTAATCCTGATTTTTCTGATGGAACAAGAACTAAACCAGGTTCAAACGAACGCTTAAATAAAATTAAAAACAAATTTCATCAATTTATAAACGAAAATATTTTTATTCAAGATGAAACACCTTGTTATTACATTTATCGTCAAATAAAAGATAAAAATACTTTTATTGGAATTATTGCTTGTAGCAGTATTGAAGATTACATAAACGGAACTATAAAAATACACGAACAAACCATCACTCATCGCGAACAAAAATTAATGGAATATGTAAAAGTTTGTAAGTTTAACGCAGAGCCTGTTTTGTTTTCGTATCCAGATGATGAGGCTATAAATTTATTTTGTAACACTACTATTGTAAATAGGCCTGAATATGATTTTACAACTACAGATAAAATTAGACATAGTTTGTGGGTTATAAATAAAGTTGATGATGTAAATTTTATTAAAAATAGATTTTTAACCGTTCCAAATATTTATATAGCTGATGGACATCACCGTTCCGCATCTTCTACACTTTTAGGAATTGAAAAAAGAAAACAAAATCCAAATTTTAATGGAACAGAATCTTATAATTATTATTTAGGTGTATTTTTTCCTGAATCTCAATTAAAAATTTACGATTACAATAGAGTAATTAAAGATTTAAATGGCCTAACGGTTGATGAATTACTTATAAAAATAAAACAGCATTTTGATGTTGAAGCATTGAATGTTGAGTTATTCTCTCCACAAAAAAAACATCAACTTTCTATGTTTGTTAACAATACTTGGTATAGTTTAACTGCTCATCAAAACACTTATAATACCAACGATCCTGTTGGGAGTTTAGATGCACACATTTTAACTGAAACTATATTAACACCTTTATTTAATATTAAAGATTTAAAAACAGATAAAAGAGTTGGTTTTGTTCCTGGTGTAAAAGGTGCTAAAACTCTAAAAAAATTAGTAACTGATGGTAAATTTACTATTGCATTTGGTTTGTTTCCTGTAACCATGGAACATTTAAAATGGATTGCAGATACTAATAAAATTATGCCTCCTAAAAGCACTTGGGTTGAGCCTAAAATGAGAAGTGGTCTGCTTGTGTATAGCATCGAAGAAAATAAATAATTAATTTTCTATTTATAGTACACATGGGCGAAATAAAATCTAATTTACAAAAAATAAAAAGTGAACTCCCTTCAAATGTTACTTTAGTTGCGGTATCTAAAACTAAAAAAAATGAATCAAATCTACAAGCATACAATGCCGGACAATAAATTTTTTGCGAAAATTATGTGCAAGAACTTGTTGAAAAACAACTTTCCTTACCGCAAGATATAAAATGGCATTTTATTGGTCATTTACAAAGTAATAAAGTAAAGTATATAGCTCCTTTTGTAAACTTAATTCATGGCGTTGATAGTTTTAATTTATTGAAAGAAATTAACAAACACGCACAAAAAAATAATCGAATAATAAATTGTTTACTTCAAGTATTTATAGCTAAAGAAGAAACAAAATTTGGATTTGATGTT
>CAZAPH010000045.1:0-21150 GCA_964487105.1 uncultured Akkermansia sp. | reverse complement strand
TATAGTAATGAATTGCAATATCTGGGTTAGTAGTTTGTGGCGGGAAAGCACCAATATTGTTATTATAGTAAGTAAAACGACTCATTTGAATAGTTTCGCCATCTTCATCAATTCCAGAATTAGGATTAGTTGTACCATTATCAAAATCATTATCGATACCATCGCCTGGGTCAGCTAAAGGACCTTTAAAGAAATCGCAACCTAAAGCTGGAGGGAAATCACCATAACCATTTGTACCAGAAGTAGTTTCATCATAAGCATCAGCATTATAGATGTAACCTAAGCCTCTTGAAACATCACAACCAACATAATCATCTAAGTAATACCCTAAATCAGCATCATTCCAAATTGTAAAATAAGCTTTATTTAAAGTGAAAGATGATCTATTATGAATTTCATAGTTATAGAAAGTCATGTTATTAATTTCATCGTTGGTTTTAAAACCAAAAGCTTGTGCTCTAACTTCAACACCAATAGGAACGCCTTGTGTTTCAGTATGGATACCACCTTTATCATTAAATACCCAAAATAAAGTTTGATCACCAAATAATTTTGTTTTACAAAAACCTCTGCTATCTTTTAAGGCTAGATTTTTCACATCATAATCAGGATAATCACCAGCAGCAGGGTTATAACCTGGTACGCCATCAATTTCTTGATAAGGAGCTAAATAAAATCCTTGTCCTTTAAAAATATCTCCATTACCAGGCCAGTTAGTCATTGCAGTAGTTAATGGACCAGTTTTACCAACCCAAGCATCAACCTCAGCTCTAGTCATACTATACAATTGGTCATATTTTAAACACATATCAGCATCAGCTGTTGCGGTAATAGTATCAAGAGGTCCAGGCCAAAAGTCTATACCGTTTTGGCGATAAGTCATAGCCGCAACTTTTAAAGATCCACCAGCATCTAAACCACCTAACCAAATTGAGCCAGCAAAACTAGAAGAAATACCTTGAGATAATTTTTCGGTTTTAGGAATAATATAGCGTGCGTTACCATCACCAAATAAATTCCACCACATATCTCCACCAGTGTAAATAATGGTACGAACGTTGTTAATTTTTAGTTCTTGACTAGCCTTAGGTGCGGCACAGTTGGCCATAATTTTACCACCTAAGTTTTCAGAAGTAGAAGAAGATGGTGTTCTTTCAACTCCAGCTTTTTCACGCGCAAAAATTACGCTACTTGATAAAACTAATATGCTTAAAACTACTTTTTTCATAATATCTTTCTTTTTATCAATTTTTAAAATTCAAATAACAAACCAATACGGGTTTGGCGTGGAAGATTATAATTTCCTGGGTTGTTAACTCTAATTGCATATAAATCGCTAAAACCAATTGCGCTATTAGCAATTGCAAGAGCTGCAGCAGCTTGAGTTGAAGTTAAATAACCATCATCATCAGGATTACCAGTAAAGTTATATACATTTAATATATTTTTTCTGTTTAATACATTTAATACTTGAACATAAACATTTAGGTTAGCTGTTTTCTTTTCATCATCAGTTCCTTTACCCCATTTAAGTGGAATGTTTTTATCAATTCTTAAATTAGTTCTAAAGTTCCATGGTTTAGTTGAACCGTTAATTTGACCTAAAATATTAGAACGAGTACCAGTTAAAGGAACAGCTTGACTCCATCTAGTATATGGTGTACCAGAACCAACTAAGAAAGAAAGGTTAAAACCAACATCTTCTAATAGTTGAATTACTTTACCAGATTTATTTTTAAAAGATGGTCCTTTATAATCTTTTTCAGATCCAAAACGGTAATCATAGTTTAATACAAAACTATGTCTTTGGTCAAAATCTAAAGGTTGTAAAATTCTTAAATTCGTTTGTCCAGTACTAGCTAAGTTTGCACCTGAATTTGCATTAGAACCGGAACCATCAGCAAACTGTAAAGTATAGTTAAAGTTAATTCTAGAACCGCCTGTTCTGCGGAAATCAAATGCAGCAGATAAACCTTTAACGGTACCAAAATCAATATTATCAAACATAATGTATGTACGAGGGTAAGCTCCTACAATTACTTTTTGGTTAATCATATTGCTCATCTCGCGATAAAACGATGTAATTGTTAAGGAAGCATTTTTTCTTTCGTTTAACACTTGAGAGAAACCTAATTCATAATCAACTGTTTTTTGAGGACGTTGATTTGGATTATTAACAACTGGGTTTGAACTAGCTGCATCTAAATAATAATAATCTAAAGGATTAATTAAACTGTTTGTAGGGCGTTGCGTTAAGATATCGTAATGTGCAAAGAAGTTAGCCACATCTGAAATTGGAAAAGAGAATGCTATACGAGGCATTGCATTTATAGCAGCCACATAACTTGAAAAACCGCCTAAAGACATTTTTTTATCGTAATTTGCTTTATCTTTATATAAAGGGATAGGGCGACCATCGCTAGATTGGATTAAAGTAGGATCGCTGATTTCATTACCTTGAGCATCAAACCATTTATCACCTTCTCTAAAACCAGTAATTGAACTTGGAGATTTACCACCTTGAGGATTTTGAGCAATATATACAGCAGCATCTTTACTAATATTAGAAGGAATGTTGTCTGAAAAACCAGCAGGTAAATAATCTAATGATTTTAAATCTCCTACTTTAGCTAATTCATGTAAAGCATATCTATCTTTTAAAACTGGTTGGTTTGCATCATATCTATCAACACGTAAACCAACATTAAATTTCATATCTTTAAAATCAAATTTATCCATTACATATGCAGATGCATAAATTGGTTTAAATGATCCAATTGCAAAAGTATTTCTGCCCGAAGCATCTTTTTCATTTAAAAATTTATCGATGCTTGTTTTTCCTTTAGTTTTTTCACCTTGTGCTGAATAACCGTTATAAGCAACTAGGTTGTTGGCATCTGTATTACCCAATAAATCTTCTGCGCTAAACATTTTCAAATCTAAATCATCTGGGTTTAACTCATCTGTATTTACAAAACCTTTGTAATCATTTGGTAAACCTAATTTAGCAAGAATGCTTTCTGAAAATTTAGTTTGAACAGATTGATTGTATTGATTTGGGAAATAGTAATAAGGCACTAAACCACTAAATTGAGTTTGTAATTCTGGTGTTGCCTGATAATCAACATTATTGGTATGTAAATTAGCAAGTTGTCTCATACGTGTCCATAATGCAGAAGCTGCAACTGCATAACTACTTGTTGTTCTTTGATCAAACTCCATACCAAAGGTAAAGGCATGATTTTTAATATCTGCATTAAAACTTGTAGCAAAACGTACTTGTTGAGTTGTAGATTTTGAATAACCAGTAGGAACTGCACCAAAGTTATTGTATAATGAATAAATAGATTGAGGACTATCGCCATTAACTAAGCCATTATTTCCTTGTATATAACCCATTGATAAAAAATTTGGGTCTGATTGACTAACTAAATAAGATGTATATAATGCTGGATCTGGATTATAAGTACCAGGTGTAAATTGTACAGGTAATTCTCTATCTCCTGTATAAACATAGGCATTAATTGGGTTTCCGTTTAATAAAAAGGTATCAATAAATTGATAATTGTAAGCGAAATCTTTAGCTAAGAAAGTACGTTTAAATTCTCCCACATAACCATATCTAAAAATTTTATCTTTATGTTTAGCACTTTGCGATAAGCCAAATTGATTATCATAACTTGCTAAGAATCGGAAAAATGGGTTTTTAATAATAGATTGTTGTTTATCTTTATTACCACCTTGTTTGCCAAATTTTTGTGTTACAGAAATTGTACCGCGCGTTGTACGAGAAGAACTCATTGAATTATTAACAGAGTTAAAGATTTGGTTTCCTAAACTTGCATTCATATTATCAGAGTACTCATAATAACCACCTAAAGTAATGTTTGTGTTTTCAGTTGGTGCATAATCTACTTTACCATTAATTGATAAACTTCTTGCGCGCGCATTAGGGCGATATTTTTGAGTAGTCATATCTTCTTTAGTAACAAATTCTGATGAACGGATAAATCCAGTACCAGAAGGAGATTTAACTAAAGGTGC
Organism: uncultured Akkermansia sp.; assembly: GCA_964487105.1. Lineage (GTDB taxonomy): Bacteria > Bacteroidota > Bacteroidia > B-17B0 > Aurantibacillaceae > Aurantibacillus. The sequence continues at coordinate 17,106 of CAZAPH010000045.1, read as the reverse complement.
ATCTTTAATTTCTTGTAATTTACTTTCACTTATCACATAAATAGGATCAAAAGAGTGGCTAGGTTCTTTAATATAATTACCTTGACCTGATAATAAAAATCCTAAAACTGTACGTTTTGTTGAATCTTTCTTTTTATAAATTGGTCCACCAAAACTAAAACCTAATGAGTTGTAACCGTAAGCATCAGTAAGTTGAGATGAAATTAACTCAACACCACCAAAATATTTAGATTGAGGACCGCGAGTTGAAATTGAGATAGCTCCAGAAGTTAAATCACCATACATTGCAGGAACACCGCCCGTAATTACGTTTAATTGTTCAATTGATTGTTGAGGTAAATTTGGAGTACCAAAAACTTTAACACCATCAACAAAATAGGTTGTGTTTCCTGTACGACCACCACGTACGTTAATTGATTTACCTTCATCGGCTTGGTAAACACCAGCTGTTGTAGCTGCAACTGAGTTAACATCTTTAGTAGCTAAATTTTGATAATCTTGGCGGGTAACAGTTTGACCAGATTTTGTATCTGGGTCAATTAACGGAACTTGATACGTTACAACTTCTACTTCATCTAATTTAACGCCTTCTCCGTTTGATAAAGGAATAGTAACGGCAGCCGTTTTACCATCTCCCACTAAAACATCTTTAATTTCTTTAGCTTGATAACCAACATAAACACCTTTAACGTTATATTTACCAGGAGATAGAGGTTTAATTACAGCATTACCATCCATATCGGTAGTAGCCACACCAACCTGCACACCATCTTTATAAGCAACAACGTTTGCAAACGGAATTGCCTCTTTGGTGGCATTGTCTATTAAACTAATTTTTATGGCACCATTTCCCGTTTGAGCTTTGGCTGAAAAGCCCAATAACATTACTAAACCAATAGCGAATAATAAATTTTTAATCATATTGTTAAAATTATCTAAATTCTTCTTTTTCTTAAAAGCCTTAAAATTAGTTTTATTAGTGAAATATTACAAGTATTTTATTTCAAATTTTTCTAATATATTAATTTTCAGACATTTAATATTTTTATGTTTTTTAACACTTTATTAACTACTACAAAGTTAAACTTGATTTGTTAAAATGAATTTAACAATTAAAAAATGGCATTGTTTTTTATACAAGTGGGTAATAATTTACAATAAGTGGTTTAACCTTAATTAGAAAATAATTTTAAAATTAAATTAATAACTGAAATAGCTGAGGTTAATATAAACAGCCACATTACTATTTTTGCACCATTAGCTTGTTTTACAATTAATTGTAGTATTAAAACTGTTAAGGTTAATAAAAATGGGATAAGCGCTGGATAAAGTTTAACACTTTCAATAAAATTACCTTTTAATAATTCGATAAAACTACGTTGTATGCCGCAGCCCAAACAATCTACACCAAAATAGGTTTTAAAAAAACATGTAAACATGTGATTTTCTAACCAATTAATCATTTTTAATGTTTGGGTTTAATGTTTGCTAAATATGGTATCCCATGGCATACTTGAAAAAGCAGCGCCTAAAATTAGTATGTATGCAATAATACAAACTATGTATAAAGCAGATAACGAAACGCCAATAATTGCACAAATTCTTCCGGCTTTAAGGTTATTAAATGATCCAATAAAATAATTATTTGGATTTGCATCGTAAATTACTTTAGCTTTTGATGCTAAAATTAAAGCAATAATACCAAGGGTTAAACCAACTATTCCATAGCAAATACAAGTTGTTATTGATAAAATTCCTAATACCAATACTGTTGTAGAGTTTGGTACTGGGTTTATGCCACTATTTTGGTTAAAATTTTGGTTGTTATTAGTATTCAAATTAACGTTATCGTTGTTTTCCATATTAAACTAAGTAAGTTTGTGTTGTAAAATTAAAAATTTATTTGCTTTCGGCACAAGTGCCTTGATACGTTTTCTTTACCTCAGGATTTTCAAGTACTTGAAAGGTCATATAAGGTTCGCCAAATAATTTACAATACCTTGTAGGGTTTTTTGCTTTTGCTATTTCTAAAGCTCGTGCAAAGGTGCGCGAGTAATATTTTTCTTGAAGTCTGCTTGCGCTTGCAATATACATAAATACTAAATTTTCGTTTACATCTTTTTTCTGTAGATATGGTTCTAAAAGCGTTGCGGAATAATTATAATCTTTAGCACGACTAAAAACATAAGATAATTTTAAAGCATTTTGCCAACTGGCATCTTTTATTTTATAAAAACCTTTAATTCGAGCAATACAAGCTTCAATTTGTGCATCAGCGGCATCGCTGGTATCAACACTTTCCATTATTTTAAATTGCCATTCAATATTTAAGCCATTTACATAATTGCTATCTAATTTACCATAAAGCCCATCAATGGTTTGTTGAACTTGGGCTTGGTGTTGAGGATCGCCAGCATTGGTATCTAACTTTAAACCACAAAATACTTTATTGTATTGTAAAACAGGATTATTGGCATCTAATTTTAAAAGTTTATCAAAAGTAATTTCATCATCTTCATCAACTTCGTTAGTATTTAAGTATTTATAATAAATTTTATTATTAATGTATGGTATGTTAGTATTGTTTTCAGATAATTTAATACTATCAAAAATGTTTGAGTTGTATTTGCCTTCGCCCACACGCTTACTCATAAATTCCATAATTTTAAACGCTTGAGTTTGATTATTTGCTTTTAATGCACGTTGTAAACTAACCTCAACAAATTTTTGTTCTTTTTGTCCGCTTATATCATAAGTTACATCCATAATAATTTGAGCAAAACGTTCTTTAGCTAAAATAGGTTCAAGTTCATTTTGTAATTTTTCGTCGTTATTAATTTTTTCGATGGCCTTTTTCTTTCCCATTTTTACTAGGTCTGCATATTTTCCATCTTCATTTTCGAGCATAAACAAACCCCAACTGTCTTTATTTTCGATAGTTGGTTTTATTTTACTTTTTTGAAAACTTTGTAGTACGCCTACAACACTTTCGGCACGTTTGCGTTGTAATTTAGCATTAGCGGTTGAATCGCCCTCGATAGATGCATAAGCATAAATAAATAAACCATCAATAATAAAATCGGGTTCGTTTAAAGCTTTAATAAAAGGTTGTACATCTTCTTGCTTGTAATCGGATTTATTTTTTTCGAAAGGGATGGAAAGGTTAATTATTGAAGATTCGTTTTTAGGTTCGAAAGGAGGTTTTAGGCCGGTAGATTTATCAAAAGGTAATAAACCAATTGGTGTATTGCTTTGAATGTTGCCATTTTCGGAATAACCACGAGTTATAGTTTTGCAAACTTTTTTATCTTGAATTACAATTAAATTTAATTCATACGGTCCGGTAATTTTAGGATTAAATTTTCCCATCTCAACCTCAACACCTTTAATTTTTTTACGAAGCTTTTTATCATCAATTTTTAATAAAATATTTTTTTTAAAAAATTTATCTTTATACAAAACGTTTGTCATTACACCTTTGTTATAAAGGTTATTATCAACAATATTGTAATCTGCAGGAATGTATTGGCTACGTTGAACTACATCAACAGCCAAACCATCGGTAGATTTTTTTAACAGTTTTCTAAGTTCGCGTGAGTTGCTATATTTTAAATAAATTTTACCATTATACACAAATAAACCTTTATGTAAATTATCATAATTACGCCAACGTTCGCAGGTTTTACATTTTCTTAAATCAGGGCCATCTAATTTTTTTGTTTTTTTGTTGTAAGGAACATCAAGACTGCTTCTATATGGTGCGCCACCATTGGTAAAATCGTATCCACCAAAAATAGCACTCACATACACTTTTTTTGCTTTTTCGTCTGCCACACAAGCAATACCAACTAAAGTAAATTTTGGATTTAATAAAGTAGCGATATTTTTAGGATTACTTTCCCAACGGTTATAAATATTTTTAGCCACTTCACTAGTTTTATAATTATCTTTCCCTTTACTAATTGGTGCTTTATTGCTTAGCTCTTCTCCCCTTTTAGTTGCGCCAACTTTTTTAAGGTATTTTTTAGTTTTTTTAGGGTCAACTTTATCTTTACCACTATCAGCCATTTTGCCAGCGCTAATATCACCAGCTTCTTGAAGCATATCACTCATTTGAATGCTATCTAAACCTTTTTCTTTACGGTATCTATTTAATTCTTTTAAAATTGCTTTAGGTAGCGAATCTAAATTAAAATTTTGGTCGGCTATGGTGCTACTTGATTTTTGTGCAATTAAAGTGAAATTGAACACAATCAAAAAAAATAGAAAATAAATCTTACTCATACTTAAAAAATATTTAACAAAATATTGATAAATAATAATTTAATAGAATATAATTATTAAGAGTTTTTTAACAAAATAACATTTTTGTTTAAAGAATTATTTTTTAGCAAAAAAACACATTATATTTTTTACAAACTTTGTATTATGCATTTTTTAGACGAACTAAATACTGTACAAAAAGAAGCAGCTAAAGCAACCGAGGGTCCAGTAATGATTATAGCTGGTGCCGGCTCGGGCAAAACACGCGTACTTACATACAGAATTGCCCATTTAATGGAAAAAAACGTTGATGCTTTTAATATTTTAGCCTTAACCTTTACCAATAAAGCAGCGCGTGAAATGAAGGAAAGAATTTCTAAAATTGTTGGGGCTAAAGAAGCTAAAAACTTATGGATGGGTACATTTCATAGTGTATTTGCTAAACTATTACGTATAGAAGCAGAAAAAATAGGCTATCCAAATAACTTTATAATTTATGATACAGACGATTGCAAAAGTATTATTAAAGATATTTTAAAACAATTAAACTTAGATGATAAAATTTATAAGCCATCATTAGTTTTAAACAGAATTAGTGATGCTAAAAACAAATTAATAAACGCACAACAATATCTTAATAATCCAATTACCCAACAAGAGGACTATCAAAGTAGAAAACCGTTACTAGGTAAAATATTTGAAGCTTATCAAAAAAGAAATTTTAAAGCGGGAGCAATGGATTTTGATGATTTACTTTTTCAAACCAATGTGTTATTAAGAGATTTTCCTGAAGTTTTATATAAATACCAAAATAAATTTAAATATATTTTAGTTGATGAGTATCAAGATACCAACTTTTCACAATATGTAATCATAAAACAATTAGCCGCTAGGTTTCAGAATATTTGTGTGGTAGGAGACGATGCCCAAAGTATTTATTCGTTTAGAGGAGCTAATATCCAAAATATTTTAAATTTCGAAAAAGATTATCCAGACTTAAAAATATATAAATTAGAACAAAACTATAGAAGTACTAAAACCATTGTTGGTGCGGCTAATGAAATAATAGCAAACAATAAAGAACAAATAAAAAAAATTGTTTTTACTGATAATGAAATTGGAACAAAAATTAAAATTATAAAAGCAGCATCCGATAATGAAGAAGGAAAAAAAGTTGCAGATTCTATTTTTGAGACAAAAATGAATAACCAAGAATCTAATGCTAATTTTGCAATTTTATACCGTACCAATTCACAATCTCGTTCGTTTGAAGAATCGTTCAGAAAATTAAACATACCTTATAAAATATACGGTGGCGTTAGCTTTTACCAACGAAAAGAAATAAAAGATGCTTTGTGTTATTTTAGATTAACCATAAATCATAACGATGATGAAAGTTTAAAACGAATTATTAATTACCCTGCAAGAGGAATTGGCCAAAGTACAATGGATAAACTAATTTTAACTGCGGCAGAAAATGAAAAAAGTATTTGGGAAATACTAACAAATTTAAAAAAATATAACCTTGGCATAAACAATGGTATAAGTAATAAAATTGAACAATTTGTTGTACAAATAAAATCGTATGCAATTAACTTAACTACAAAAGATGCCTTTGAAATAGCAAACCATATTTTAGTAAATAGTGGAATTATAAAAGAACTTTATAATGAAAAAAACCAAACCCCAGAAGGATTAAACAGATACGAAAATATACAAGAACTTTTAAATGGGATAAAAGATTTTGTTGAACAAGAAAGAACTCCTCAAGAAAATGAAGTGAAAAATGTAATTAATAAATTACCAGAATCCGAAATACTTTTTACTGAAACAATAAAAGATTGCAGAACATTAAATGAGTATATGCAAGATATAACATTAATGACAGATATTGATAAAGAAAAAGATGATGAAAAGAGCGAAGATAAAGTTAGTTTAATGACAGTACATGCAAGTAAAGGGTTAGAATTTAAATATGTTTATGTAGTTGGATTAGAAGAAAATTTATTTCCATCTCAATTAAGTATAAATGATAGAACAGACCTTGAAGAAGAAAGAAGATTGTTTTATGTTGCAATAACCAGAGCTGAAAAACAAGCAACATTAAGTTATGCTACAATGCGATTTAGATTTGGAAATACTACATTTTGCGAACCTAGTAGATTTATTTCTGAAATTAATCCAAAATATTTAGAATTCCCTGAAATAGAAAATGGTCCAATTGTAAATGATAGCATGTTTGATAAAATGCGAGATAATTATAATGCAAACCATTCTTTTAATTTTAGTTTTAATAAACCCAAAAATAACAACAACACTCTAGATACTAAAATAAGTTCAGAAAAAAATGGAGGAATTGGCTTTAATAAACCGAAGCAATTTGTTAGTTTAAAATCTCGTATAAATACACCATCAACAAATACAAGTATAGATATTAATTTTAATAAAAATTTATTAATTAACGAAACTATTTTTCATGAAAAATTTGGAGAAGGAGTTATTGTATTATTAGAAGGTAATTGGCCTGAAACTAAAGCCACTATAGAGTTTAAAGATGGTTCAAAAAAAAGTTTATTATTAAAATTTGCTAAGTTAAAAAAAGCAGATCAATTATAATTTCTTTAAAAACGATTACTAATAATTGTTATCCTGCTATTGCTGGATTAAATTATATGGCGTTCGCTAAATGCGAATACCTATAACAGTCACATCATCTACTTGATCTAATAATCCTTTCCATAAATCAAATCTATTTACAATGGCTTCTTTTTGATTATCCATTGATAAATTATTAATCGACATTAGTAATTCTCTTAAATTTTTAATCATAAATTTTTTTCCTTTTTCGCCACCAAATTGATCAACATAACCATCAGAAAACATGTAAATAACATCATTTTTCTTAACATCAATTTTTACATTTGTGAAAGGCTTTAACTTTTCATTGTAAAACGAACCTACTTGATGTTTATTTCCGCTAATAGTTTCAATTACATTATTACTAATTTTTAAAATGCTTGTATTTGCCCCCGCAAAAATTAATTCGTTTTTAGTGTTAGACCATTTACAAATAGATATTTCCATTCCATCTTTAATACTACTTTCTTCTTCAGTTTGTTTTAATGTTTCATTTAAATCAATATTTATTTGATCTAAAATATCAGCTGGAGTTTTACATTTATGTTCGTAAATAGCATTGTTTAATAAATTAAAACCAACTATGCTCATAAAAGCACCTGGTACTCCATGTCCTGTACAATCAATAATTGCTGCATAAACATCACCATTTACATCTTTTTCAAACCAATAAAAATCTCCGCTAACAATATCTTTAGGTTGGAAGTAAACAAAAGAATTTGGGAAAAGAGAAGTATAATAAACTTTATCAGGAAAAATTGCATCTTGAATTCGTTTAGAATATTTAATACTATCAGTTATGTCTTTATTTTTTTCGGAGAGTTGTTTATAAGCAATATCTATAATAGATTTTTGTTTTTCAATTGCTTCATTTTTTTTACTAATAGCATCGGCAATATGTAGTTTGTCTTTATATCTTTTATATAATAAAAAAGCAAGTATTAAAATAAAAACACCAATTAATGAAATAACAATTATAAAATAATTTTTTTGTTTTAGTTTATTTATGTTTTCTTCTTTTTGAATTTTTTGTAAAAGTTTAATTTCAGATAGTTCAGTTTCTTTTTCTTTTGTTTTATATTTTGTTTCTAGTAATGCCATTTGATTTGAATTTTCAATATTTCTTAAACTATCATTAACTTGCATTAATGAGTTTAAAATTTTATTTGCAGATTTATAATCATTCTTTAATTCATAAGCATCTCTTAAATTTAAATAAGCACTTTTTACATCTTCTTTTGAACCTAACCTATGAGCAATTTTTAAAACTTTTTCTGAAATTTCAATTGCTTCATTTGTTTTATTTTGTTTAATAAAAATACTTCCTAAATTGCACATGCTTGCTAACATGCCTATTGAATCGTTTACACCTTCTCTAAGTTGATAACTTCGTAAATTAAATGAAATGGCATTTACAAAATCTTTTTTTTGTTTATATACAATAGACATATTATCCAAACAAGATGCCATTTGTTTAATTTTTTTATTTTTTTCAAAAATTGCAAATGCTTTAGAATAGTAAACTAAAGAAGAATCTAATTCTCCATTTTCATCAAATAAAATAGCTAAATTACCATAGCTTGCACCTAACCCATTAACATCATTAATTTCAACACATATAGTTATGTTTTTTTTAAAATATTCTTCTGCTTTTTTATTAAAGCCTTGGTACCAATAAATTACACCAATAGCAGTATAACATCGGGCTAATTGTTGTTTAAATTTATTTTTTTTGCAAATTTCAGCTGAAATCAAAAAATTTCTTAATGCTTCTTTATACTTTCCATTGGCTTCAAATGCAAAACCAGTAACAATATTAGCTTCAGCAAATAGTTGTTTATCATTTAATTCTTTAGCACTATTTAAAGCGATTTTTCCACACACCAAAGCCGAATCAAAATCATGATGTAATAATTCTTCAGCATATTTTAACAAGGCATGTGTTTTTTGCTTAACATCTTTAGTTACTTTATAAACTTTATATAAACTATCTAAGTTTTTAGAAGTTAAACAACTAACATAAATAAAAAAAATAATTATAAAATAAATTAATCTAATACGTTTAAAAAATAATAAACACAAAGTAATCAATTACTTTCCATTTTATTAATAAATTCGACTAAATGTTATTAAATATCGAACAACTTTAAAAACAATTACTGTTTATATTAATTATTAAAAAGTGATCCTTCTATTTTCTCAAAATTATTATTTTAAATACGAATTTTAATAATCTATACTCCGCTGGAGCTAAATTTAATTATCTGGAGTTCGTTAAATTCTCACCCCAATAATCGTCACATCATCTACTTGTTCTAAATCTTTTTTCCAATCAACAAACGTTTTTTCTAATAAATCTTTTTGTTCGTGCATTGGTTTATGAGCAATAGATACCAACAATTCGCGCAAGTTTTTACTCATAAACTTTTTACCTTTTTCGCCACCAAATTGATCGGGGAAGCCGTCGGTTAAAGTATAAACGACATCGCCTTTTTGTAATTGAACTTCATGTTCCGTAAATGGAATTTGGTCTTTATCATGTTTACCTACTGGCATTTTATCTGGTTTTATTTCTATACAGTGATTAGGGATTAGCGAATAGGTATCAATGTATTTATTCCCTATTTCTTGATCCCTATTTCCTATTTCCTTTCTCCTATCCCCTGTCCTCACTATCCACACCGGGTTATTGGCTGCAGCTATAAATAATTTCATGTTTTTAAAATCGTATAAACACAAACTGCAATCCATACCATCTTTACCTCCTTCTGCGCTTCCATCGCGTTTTAATACAGTAATGATTTCTTCTCTTGTTCTGTTTAAAATTTCATTTGGTTTTTTATACCCCTCCTTTATAGCTTCACTTAAGCAAGCAATATTTAATAAACTCATGATTGCTCCCGGAACACCATGACCTGTACTATCAGCTGTAGCGAGACAGAATAACACACCCCCTTCCCCCTCTTTATAGAGGGGAATAGAGGCAGACCAATAAAAATCTCCGCTTACGATATCTTTAGGCTTGTAGAATATAAAATAATCTTTTAAATTTTTATCTAATATCTTTTTATCAGCTAATAAACTTCGTTGTATCCGTTCTGCATAATTTATACTATCAGTAATTTCTTTATGACGTTCTTCAATTAAATTTTTCTGTTCTTCTACTACTAATTTTTGCTCTTGAATTAAAACATTTTGTTTTTGAGATATTTTAAATCGATTAAACATAAATCCTGCAAAAACTGTTATTAATACTACTCCACCATAAAGTGCATAGCGTTGTGTTTTCTCTTGTTTTAATTGAGCAGCAGTTACTTTTTTTTCTTCTGCTACCTTTATACTATCTGCGGTTGCTTTTTTCTCAAACTCATATTGCAAACTTGTTTGAATGGAATTTTTAATATTTTCTTCCGCATCAATACTATCTCTATACATTAAGTATTTTTGAAAATACAACAACGATAATTTAAAATTACCAGTGCGCTCTTCATAAAACGACAAATTAAAATACACATCTCTTAGTTTATCGAATTCGCCTAACTCTTCAGAAATTTTTTTGGATTCATACAATACGATTTTAGCTTCTTTATATTTTTTTAAACTATTATATGTTGCTCCTAAATTACTATAACATTGAGCCAAACCTGCTTTATCATTAATCTTAATCTTTATTTCAATGGCTTGTAATAAATACTTTATTGATTCTTCTTTTTTATTTAAATTATCATACGCCAATCCTATGTTTTGCAATGAAGTGGAATAGCCCAATTGATATCCCATTTTTTCATAAAGGCTTCTTGCTTTTAAAAAATAATTTAAAGCGCTTTCATATTCTTGTTTTTTTTGATAAACGCTTCCTAGGTTTGAATAGGTATTAGCAATGCCTTGCATATCTTTTGTTTTTTCTGAAATCGTTAAGGATTTTTTATACATTTCAACTGCTTTGTCATAATTTTTTTGTGTAATAAATACCGACGCTATATTATTGTAACAAGCGGATTCTCCATTAACATCGTTTATTTTTTCTTTAATTTTTAACGCCTCATAAAATGAATGTAAAGATTTGGGGAAATTTCCTTGATTAAAATAAACAGCACCTAATGTAATTAACACATCCGAAACGTGTTTATCATTATGTATCAGCTTGCCAATTTGAATGCTACTGTCATAATAAATCTTAGCGCTATCAATCTCTGAACGATAAAAACAAATGTTACCTATACTAAACAGTGATTTTGCCATACCGTTTTTATCCTCATTTTTTGTAGCGATTAAAATAGCTGATTTAAATTCTAAATATGCATTATTAAAATCGCCCTGCATCATTTTTGTAATTCCGATTATACGATGGGCTTCAACAGATTTTATTCCAAACCATTTTTTTAATTTTGATTTTTCATTTTTTGCTTTTAAAAGAACAGTATGACTATACTTAACAGCACTATCGTTTTCTCCCGCATAACAATATTCCCAACTTAAATTAATAGCAGTATTCACAAAATCAGTATCTGAATTTGCAACAAGAATAACTTTTTTTAAAGAATCAATTTTTATTGTTTGTGAAAAAGATTGACCTGAACATAATACAAACCATAAAACAAAAGTGATTTTGTTTAACAATAATAATTTGAAAATGTTTTTCATTTCTAATTCCTTTAATAATAACTTACATATTCCTTCTATACTGTCCGCCTACCTCAAATAAACATTTGGTTACCTGACCAAGCGACATGTATTTGGCGGCTTCCATCAATTCAGCAAAAATATTTTTGTTATGTATTGCCGCTGTTTGTAAACGGGTTACCATCTCAGCATGTTTATCAGCATGAGATTTATGCAACTCCCCTAACATACTAATTTGGTATTCTTTTTCTTCGGTTGTTGAACGAATTACTTCTCTAGGTATTACTGTTGGACTTCCTTTACTTGACAAGAATGTATTTACGCCAATGATAGGATATTCTCCTGTATGTTTTAATGTTTCGTAGTATAAACTTTCTTCTTGTATTTGTCAGCGTTGGTACATAGTTTCCATTGAACATAACACACAACCACGTTCTGAAATTCTATCAAACTCAGTTAATACAGCTTCTTCTACCAAGTCAGTTAATTCTTCAATTATAAATGAACCTTGTAATGGATTTTCATTTTTCGCTAATCCTAATTCACGGTTAATAATTAATTGGATAGCCATTGCTCTACGAACCGATTCTTCTGTAGGCGTTGTAATCGCTTCATCATAGGCATTTGTATGTAACGAATTACAATTATCGTAAATGGCATACAACGCTTGTAAAGTTGTGCGAATATCATTAAAATCAATCTCTTGTGCATGTAACGAACGTCCTGATGTTTGAATATGATACTTTAACATCTGACTTCTTTCATTTCCATTGTAGCGATATTTCATGGCTTTACTCCATATACGGCGACTTACACGGCCGATTACACTGTACTCAGGGTCGATACCGTTACTAAAAAAGAAAGATAAATTCGGTGCAAAATCATCTATATGCATGCCTCTACTTAAATAATATTCCACAAAAGTAAAACCATTAGCCAACGTAAATGCTAATTGAGAAATAGGATTTGCACCAGCTTCAGCAATATGATAACCTGAAATTGAAACTGAATAAAAGTTACGTACTTTTTGATCGATGAAATATTGTTGCACATCGCCCATTACGCGTAAACTAAACTCTGTGCTGAAAATACATGTGTTTTGTGCCTGATCTTCTTTTAAAATATCGGCTTGTACCGTACCACGTACTTGTGATAACGTACTTGCTTTAATTTTTTCGTAAACATCCTTCGGCAATACCATATCGCCTGTTACGCCCAATAACATTAAGCCCAAGCCGTTATTACCTTCTGGCAACTCTCCTTGGTACCGCGGGCGAACAGTGCCTTTTTCTTTATACTAGGCCGCAATTTTTTTCTCAACTTCTTTCTCTAATTTATTTTCTTTAATATACAATTCGCATTGTTGATCAATTGCGGCATTCATAAAAAACGCTGCCATTGTAGGCGCCGGACCATTAATCGTCATCGATACCGATGTTTTAGGATCTGCTAAATTAAAGCCGGAATATAATTTTTTAGCATCATCTAAACAGCAAATGCTTACGCCTGAGTTACCAATTTTACCATAAATATCCGGACGGTAATCAGGATCATTTCCATAAAGTGTAACACTATCAAAAGCAGTACTTAAACGCGCAGCCGGTAAACCTTTACTTACATAATGAAAACGTTTGTTTGTTCTCTCAGGCCCACCTTCGCCTGCAAACATACGGGTTGGATCTTCGCCTTCACGTTTAAAAGGATAAATTCCTGCAGTATAAGGAAAATCACCCGGAAAGTTTTCTTGTAAATTCCATTTTAAAATATCGCCCCAAGCCGTATATTTTGGCGAAGCAATTTTTGGAACTTGCGTATGCGATAAAGATTCATAATGCGTGGCTATTTTTAATACTTTATCACGTACTTTAAATTCATAAAATTCGTTACTAAATAATTTTTTCTTTGCTTCCCAGTTTTCAATTAATTTTAGGTTATGAGGATCTAAATCCAATTTTGTTTTTTCAAAAACTTCTTGTAATCAATTTATTAATCGGTCTTTATCTTCAACTCTTGATTCTTTAATGGTATCGATAGATTTTTGAATGCCAAATAATTTTTGTGCAATTTCTGATTGTTGTTCGGCGCGTTTGTCGTAATTACGGTTATTCTCTGAAATCTCTGATAAATAACGGGTTTTAGAAGGAGGAATGATGTAAATTTTTTCACTCATTTCTTCCGTAATTTTAAAATTGGAAGCGAGATTTTTATTTCCTGTTTTCTCCACCATTTTATCCATCACCGCTTTATATAAGCGATTCATGCCCGGGTCATTAAATTGAGAAGCAATGGTTCCAAAAACCGGAATAGCTTCATCATCAATATCCCATAAATTATGATTGCGTTTGTATTGTTTTTTTACATCACGCAATGCATCTAATGCTCCACGTTTATCAAACTTATTTAAGGCAATAATGTCAGCAAAATCTAACATGTCAATTTTCTCTAATTGAGTAGCAGCACCATATTCTGGTGTCATCACATACAAGCTCATGTTAGAATGTTCGATGATTTCAGTATCTGATTGCCCGATACCCGAAGTTTCTAAAATAATTAAATCAAAATTTGCAGCTTTACAAATGTTTACCGCATCTTGCACATATTTACTTAACGCTAAATTACTTTGACGAGTTGCTAATGAACGCATGTACACACGTTCGTTTTTAATAGCATTCATACGAACTCGAACACCAAATAAAGCACCGCCTGTTTTACGTTTCGAAGGATCTACCGAAATAATAGCAATTTGTTTGCCTGCCTGCCCGGTAGGCAGGTCTTTAAAATCCATTAAGAAACGACGCACTAATTCATCCACTAAAGAAGATTTACCGGCACCACCAGTTCCTGTAATTCCTAAAACAGGCGTTTTAGAAATTTTGGCTTTCCCTTCAATATCTTTTAGAAGTTGTGCGTTTGTTTCATTGAAATTTTCAGCTGCAGATATAACTCTTGCAATGGATTTAAAATCTCTCTGAGCAAACTTTTTAACTTCTTCATTTAAATTTTCACCAGTTGGGTAATCACACTGGCGTAATAAGTCATTAATCATACCTTGCAAGCCCATTGCACGACCATCATCAGGAGAATAAATTCGGGTAATGCCGTACTTATGTAATTCTTCAATCTCTTCCGGAAGAATAACGCCGCCACCGCCGCCAAACAATTTAATATGTTCACAACCCTTCTCCTTCAACAAATCGTACATGTATTTAAAATACTCCACGTGTCCGCCTTGGTAACTGGTTACGGCAATAGCATTGGCATCTTCTTGTATAGCGCAATTAACTACCTCTTGGGCACTTCTATCATGCCCTAAGTGTATAACCTCTGCTCCACTCGACTGAATAATTCGGCGCATAATATTAATAGCAGCATCATGCCCATCAAATAAAGCGGCAGCAGTTACAATACGAATTTTATGTGTTGATTGGTAAGGCGTCTTTTCCATGTTTCCAAAATTTATTTTAGGCTTCTAATTTAAGGTTTTTTCAACGATAAAAAGGAGTTTTTTAAACCCAATTTTAAAACACAAAAAACAAAATAGGGCATGTTATTGCATTGATTATCACATAATTAATACATATAAATGTATTTTGTTAATTAGGATTAACAAAATTAAAAATAAATGTAAATTTTAAATAACAAAATAAAGATAAAATGATAATTAATATAAACAAAATAATGTATATTTGTGATAAATAAGTAACAAATGGAAAGTTTAGTTGAATATCAAAACACTTTATTAAACACATTGATTTATGATTTTAGTCGTGGCTTAGAAACAGAGATGAATTGGAACATGCGACTATCAGCCATTAAAGGCTCTAGAGGTGTGGGCAAAACAACCGTATTATTAAACTATATTAAACGTCACCCAAAAGACGCTAAAAAAATATTATATGCTAGCTTAGACGATATATACTTTACCGAAAATAAATTAGTAACCTTAGCAAAGCATTTTATACGTAGCGGAGGTAAACATTTATTGTTAGATGAAGTGCATAAATACCCTAATTGGAGTCAAGAATTAAAAAACATTTACGACTCAATGCCACAGTTAAAAGTAACCTTTACGAGTTCGAGCATTTTACAAATTTTAAAAGGTAATTATGACTTAAGTAGAAGAGTTGTGATGAATGAACTAGCGGGCTTATCTTTTAGAGAGTTTTTACAAATTGAATCAGGTAAAAATTTACCAATTTTAAAGCTTGAAGAAATTATTAAAAACCACGAATCGCTTACTAAAGAAATAATAAAAAAAGTAAAACCATTTGAATTTTGGAACGATTATATTCAACATGGCTTTTATCCTTTCTACAGAGAAAATAAATTAGCGTACCACCAACGTTTAATGAATGTTCTTAACCTTACTTTAGAAAGTGATTTGGTAATTTGTAAAGAAATGGACCCCCGATTTATAATTAAACTAAAACGATTGTTACACATGATTGCCGTTGCTGTACCTTACACGCCAAACGTTTCAAAACTAGCAAGAGATTTAGAAGTATCTCGCCCTACTATGAATAATTTTTTTGATTACCTAGAAGATGGCAGATTAGTAAAATTATTAAAGCGCGATGATAAAGCATTTAATGCGTTATCTAAACCTGAAAAAGTATATTTACATAACACCAATTTAATGTACGCCATTGATAAACGAAAAGTAAATGAAGGAAACATACGCGAAACGTTTTTCTTTAATCAGGTAGGTTACCGACACAAAATTTCATTTTCGGATATTGGCGATTTTTTAGTTGATGGCGAATATAAATTTGAAATTGGAGGAATAAATAAATCAAAATATCAAATTAAAAATCATAAAAACGCTTTTATAGTGAGCGACGATATGGAGTATGGTGTAGGTAATAAAATACCATTATGGATTTTTGGCTTTTTATACTAAACAATAAGTATAATTTTTATTACTAAATATTATAGCTTAAATTTACATTATGAAATAGTTATGTTACAAACAGCACAAAAACAAATGTGATGCAATGAACTTGCAGAAATGAAGAAAACATGGCTATTCCATATCACAACAAAAAAAATAATATCTACATATGAAAAAGAAAATTGTAAACGTTGGTAACATTGCTTGTGGGAGCGATGAGTTATTTTTAATTAGTGGGCCATGCGTAATTGAAGATGAAAAAATAATGATGAAAACCGCTGAAAAAATAAAAGAAGTTAGCGAAAAATTAAACATTAAAACAATTTTTAAATCGTCCTTTACTAAAGATAATAGAAGTAGTTTAAGTTATTATCAAGGACCTGGTTTAGAAAAAGGAGTAAAAATATTAGCAAAAATTAAAGAACAATTTGGTTTTCCTTTGTTAACAGACATTCATTCGCACGACCAAGCAGCAGCAGCAGCAGAGGTAATTGATGTTTTACAAATACCAGCTTATTTATGTATGCAAACAAGTTTACTAGTTTCAGCCGCAAAAACAGGCAGAGTAATTAACATTAAGCATGGTCAGTTTATAGCTCCAGATAATATGAAACACCCTGCTCAAAAATGTGTAGATGCAGGTAACGATAAAATTATATTAACTGAAAGAGGTTATAGTTTTGGATATAATG
>CAZAPH010000044.1:0-21279 GCA_964487105.1 uncultured Akkermansia sp. | reverse complement strand
TAGGACTAATTATTAAATCAAAGCGGTATTAAAGCGTAATTATTAGGGTTAAATTCTATTTAATACTTTACAATAAATATTAATAACTTTGGGCCTTTACATGAAAACAAAAACATTAAAAAGAAATAAAGTAAATGTTATTACCATGGGCTGTAGCAAAAACTTGGTAGATAGCGAAGTGTTAATGGGCCAATTAAAAGCTAATAAATTTGATGTGGAGCATGAGTCTGAACAAAACGATCATCAAATAATTATAATAAACACTTGTGGTTTTGTAGAAAGTGCAAAGCAAGAAAGTATAGATACAATTTTAAAATTTATAGAAGAAAAAAAGAATGGTAATGTTGAAAAGGTTTATGTTACAGGCTGTTTAAGCGAAAGGTATAAAACGGACTTAGAAAAAGAAATTGCTGAAGTTGATGCCTATTTTGGAACAAGAGAATTACCCAAAATGTTAAAAACCTTAAAGGCTGATTATAAACATGAGTTGGTTGGAGAACGTTTACTTACAACACCTCAACACTATGCTTATTTTAAAATAAGTGAAGGCTGTGATAGACCTTGTAGTTTTTGTGCAATTCCGTTAATGCGTGGCAACCATATTTCCGAACCAATAGAAAACTTAGTTAAAAGAGCAAAGGAATTAGCTACAAAAGGCACCAAAGAGTTATTATTAATTGCACAAGATTTAACGTATTACGGATTAGATATTTATAAAAAGAGAGAATTAGCTAAGTTAATAGATAAATTAAGTGAGGTTGAGGGAATAGAGTGGATAAGATTACATTATGCTTTTCCGAGCGGTTTTCCTATGGAGGTGTTAGATGTAATGAAAAATAAACCAAATGTTTGTAATTATTTAGATATGCCTTTACAACACATTAGCGATAACATGTTAAAAAGTATGAGGCGTGGTATTACAAAACAAAAAACTATAGATACTGTTAATCAAATTAGAGATACTATTCCTAATATTGCAATACGAACAACTTTAATTGCTGGTTATCCGGGTGAAACAGAACAAGATCATGAAGAAATGTTACATTGGGTAAAAAATACTCGTTTTGAAAGATTAGGAATATTTACCTACTCGCACGAAGAAAATACCCACGCGTTTAATTTAAAAGATGATGTTTCTGAAAAATTAAAACGAAAAAGAGCAGATGAAGTAATGAAAATTCAACAAGAAATTTCTTACCAATTAAATCAACAAAAAATAGGAAAAATTTTTAAAGTTTTAATTGATAAAAAAGAAGGTGATTATTTTGTAGGTCGTACAGAATTTGACAGTCCTGATGTAGATAACGAAGTGCTAATTAAAGCCACAAATAATTTGTATTTAAGTAGAGGTAGTTTTGTTAATACAAAAATTATAAGTGCAACCGATTTTGATTTATATGCAGAGGTGGTTTAATATTTTTTAAAAAATTAGGTAAAAAAGTATATAATAGTATATTTGTATTAAAAAATATAAAAAATGGAAGAAACAACAAACACAACACAAAATTCTAACTCAAACGCAGGTAAAACTTTGGGTATTACAGGAATGATTTTAGGAATTATTACAGTAATAGTTTCATTTATTCCTTGTTTAGGTATGTATGCCCTAATACCGGGCATTGTAGGTTTAATTTTATCAATAATTAGCATTAACCAAGCAAACAAAGCCGGTGCATCAAAAGGTATGGCCATTGCCGGATTAATTTGCTCTGTTATTGGTTGTGCAATTGCAGGATGGCAATGGTATGTAATTGCTACTGCAGCTGATAAAATGAAAGACGCTTTTGAAAATTCTGGTTTAATGGATTCTTTAACTAAAGCAGCACAACAATTAAAAGAATTAAAAATTGATACTACAAGCACACAATAAAATTAATGCCTAATATTTATAGAAGTATAAATTTAGGTGTAATTGTTTTAATAGGAATAGTGTTTTGCTATTCCTATTTTTATTACCCTAATAACCATCCGTTTAATTGTGTAATAAAAAAATATACCGGAAAAGAATGTTCTTCTTGCGGAATGTCAAGAGCTTTTAGCAATTTTACACATTTTAATTTTGCAAACGGAAAACAAAATAACAAACATGCATTTGCTGTATTTGTTTTCTTTTTGATACAATTTTGCATGCGTTTATTAGTATTAGTAATTAAAAAACTGAATTCAAAATCTTTTTTATATTTTGATGTAATTTTTACTGGTATTGGGTTTTTAATTGCGTTTACTCCTATGTTAGGAGCAATTTTACTAAACAATCGTGCTAATGTTTAACAGAAAGGCATTAACTTTGTAATTGACAATCAAAAGCTCTGTTCCGTTTCAAACCAAAGTGTACCGATTTAATCTAAAATAATAGAGACATTTTCTTAAGTTTAACTAATGTAAAAACAGAAAGAAAATGGAAACAAATCCAAATAAAAAAACAGCTCAAAGTTTAATTAAAGATATTAAACCCAGATTACGCATTAGAAAAAAAGCTTTAAATTTCAGCATTAAATCCTAATGCTTAGCGTTAGAAAAATATTTGTATGAATTTCGAACTATCCTATACCAGTAAAGAGATTACGCCATGGGGCGGAATGGTTTTTTTGAAGCAAATGTTAGATAAAATTGGTTTTCAAGACCATATTTCAAGTTGTAAAGAACTTCCCGTTCAAAATTCAAATCGAGGGCACTCTGTATCACCATTAATCCGTAAATAGACAGTAGGATTTAATTTTGAAGAGATAAGGGGAAAGAACAATCATCGACTTTAGCAAAAATTCCGTTCATCCATTTTCGCTTTTTTATCGGAACTGCCATTTTTAACACTTTTGAGTTTCCTTTTTTGGTCATCCAAGCCCCAACTGCATAGCAGTTGAGTCTTAACGTTTGTAATCGTTGATGCTGTGGCTTTTCAGAGCTAACCTGCCTGAATAAACTAATGATATTGTAGGCTAAATTTACTATTCTTAAGGCTGCTTCTGTTGCAAAAAAGTCTTTCATGTTAAATCCTTCTAAAGCAAAATCATATTTGAGTTCTTTTATTCGGTTTTCACAATCACCTCTGCCTTTGTATTGTTCCCAAATTTGCTTTGCTGGTAATGTTTGATTGGTATAAAAAGTATGATAACGATAATTTTCATAATACTCTTTATCGTCAAATAATTTTAATTTCTTACCTGTTGTTTTTTCTCTTATAACAACGCTTTGCCTCACAACTACCACTCTACGTTCTTTTTCCCATTTAGCTGCCTTGTAGGTTGTTTCGCTAATCCAAATGCCAAGTCCAATAGCAGTCCAAGTTTTTATTTGCTTTATTTTATCTTGTAAGGGTGCATTCATTTTTCCTGCAATAACATAGTGTATTTGTTTTTGCTCAAGGTGCTTAAAAATTAAATCCCTTGCAAAGCCTGAATCTGCTCGAAGTAAA
This sequence comes from uncultured Akkermansia sp., assembly GCA_964487105.1. Taxonomy (GTDB): domain Bacteria; phylum Bacteroidota; class Bacteroidia; order B-17B0; family Aurantibacillaceae; genus Aurantibacillus. Next base: position 17,867 of record CAZAPH010000044.1, on the reverse strand, counting down.
CCAATTGTTTTGTTTTGAAGTATGGATAAAGTTTCATTTAAAAACTCATTGCTCTGGTTGGCGCTCGATGTATCGCCACTTCTGAGCCAACTATTTACTACCATACGCTCATTACCTAAAAAAGCAAATAAAGGATGATGTGAGGCTCTGCCTCTTTTGGTTGGATTGTACCCTTTATGATTACCCTCGGCATAATCACCATAACGTGTAATAACTGTAGAATCTAAATCTAAGGCGTAATTATTAAACTGAAGTTGATTAAAAAACCATTCTTGCAAAGCCGGAAAAACTTCATTGTTAATGCCTTGATTAAATTTTTGAAAGAAGCGCTTATAGGTTGTATCGCTTGGTATTTGTTTCCATCCGAATATTTGTTTTAGCGTATTATCTAAACGTAAAACATGAGTATGTGAGAATTTATAGCAACCAAGCCATACTGATAGTAAAAAACTTTCTATCAATTCCTCTTTCTCATATCTATTATTACTAGTACTCTCGGGTATTGGTAAATTTTGTAGTACTGTTCTTAAACCAATTTTATCGTTAAAGTTTTTCATTAATGAAAAACCGCCCCATGCACTTACTTTATCATCTGAATACTCTATTTTATAACTCAATTTATTTGTAAGTTTTGCTTACAAGATAAGAATCTATCTTTCTCAATAATTACAAGTGTTGTAAAATATTTTAACAATACTAATGTCTATTTACGGTTTAACGTTACTCCTGTTTGCTTATGTCGCCATCTTCGCTTGGTAATACGCAAATACACACCTTTACCTCGTATGGGGAAATCCTGGATAAGTTTTGATGTCATGAAGTCCTTAGTTTCATATTCTTCAAAACTATAGCCATTGGGTAATTCATTGCGCTCAATAAAATCCACAATAATATACTCTAACTTATCTTGTACTGAACATAATTCTTGATAGTTGCTTAACTCAAAATATTCAACCAATTCGGCAGGAAATATTTTCTCTAACAATCTCTTTTCGATAACTCTATATTTTTTTACAAATATAGCTTATCCCCAGATTTTTGATGTGACCCTTAAAAACCACAGAAGTAATAACTAATTTTTATTTTATGTTGCAACATATTTATATTCAAGCTTATTCTTTTAATAAGTCTTTATAGTATTTGAATAATTTCTTTTAGTTATTAAAAACTAAAAATATCTATTACTACATTTGGTATTATCCCTATAATTAAGGTAATTATTGTGCTTAAAATAATTACGGTAGATTGTGATTTTTCAATTGTTAATTGTTCATCAGTGTTGTTTGCCGATTTAAAATACATTGCTATAATTACTTTTAAATAATAATACGCACCAATTGCAGAAGTTATAACAGCTAAAATTAAAAGCCATTTATAGCCTGTACCAATTAAAGCAGCAAACACAAAATATTTTGCAAAAAATCCTGATGTAATTGGTATTCCTGCTAAAGATAACATTGCTACAGTCATACAAAATGCAAGTAAAGGATTTTTCTTTGCTAAACCATTAAATAAACTAATGTCCTCATTTTTATTTTTAGATACATTGTATAAAACTCCAAAAGCCACAATACTACCAATACTATACGCTAATGAATAATAAATAATTGCACTAACAGAAAGGTTGCTTCTTACATTAGCTAAAATAACCATTAACATAAATGCGGCATGACTAATGCTTGAATATGCCAACATACGTTTTACATTTGGTTGCATAGCTGCGGTAAAGTTTGCAACAATAAGCGATAAAGCAACAATACTTGCTAAAATCATCGTCCAAAGCTCACTTACGCCACTAAAGGTTATCATAAATAAACGTAAAATTGCAGCAAAAGCGGCGGTTTTTACAACAGTGCTCATTAATGCAGTTATTAAAGTGGGAGAGCCTTCATAAACATCTGGTGCCCAAAAATGAAAAGGTGCAGCACTTACTTTAAAACACAATGCAATTAAAATTAACACAACCCCTACATAAAAAAATGTGGGTAAATTTGCGCTATTATTAGTAATATAACTTTGTATTACAGATAAGTCAAATGAGCCGCTTGCACCATAAACTAAAGCCATACCAAAAAGTAAAAAACCACTTGCAAAAGAACCCAGTATTAAGTATTTAAAACCAGCTTCGTTACTTTTTATATTATCTTTTTTACTAGCCGCTAAAACATATAATGGAATACTCATAATTTCAACACCTAAAAACAAAGTGGTCATATTTCTATACGCAGTTAACATAAGAGCTCCTACTAATGCAAATAAAACTAAAGCAAAATGATCAACAACATTTGTACTATCTTCAAAATAATCATTTGCTAAAATAAACCACAAAAATGCTGTAACAAGTATAATTCCTGAAAAAGCAATTCCAATTTTATCAAAAGAAATCATATTATCAAAATAGGAAATACTGGTTGAAGTTTGCCACTCCATAAAATTTGCAGCATAAGCAGCAATTACACCAATTAAAACAATTGGAAATAATGCTTTTTTAAATTTAAAAATTTCAGCCAACATGGCTATAATTCCTAGTCCGCTTATTATTAATAATCCCTTCATACTTAATCTTTTTACTTTTTAAACTTTTTATGGTTTTATATTTATTAATATTTCTTTAACGCCTTGTTCGGCCAAAGTGTTTAATGGTGCCGGATAAACTCCTAAAACAACAATTACAATACAAGTTATAATTAAAATTGTTTTATCTGAAGCTGCTAAAGCACCAAATGTGTTTTGGTTATCAATTTTTTCGCCCAGCATTATATTTTGATAACTTCTTAACATATACACAGCGCCTAAAATAACTGATAATGCAGCAAAAGCGCCAATTATATAATTATATTGAAACACACCATTTAATAATAAAAATTCGCCAACAAAACCATTGGTTAGAGGTAAAGCAATTGAGCCAAGAACTATGATTAAAAATAGAACAGCAAAATTACCATTCATGTTTCTTATACCTCCTAATTTATCAATATCACGAGTTCCGGTGTGTCTTAATAAAATATCAGCAATTAAAAATAAAGCCACAACGTTTACCCCATGTGCTAACATTTGCATAATAGCCCCTTGCAAGCCTTGTTGTGTTCCAGATAAAATTCCTGCAGAAATTAAACCTACGTTTGCAATTGAGGAGTAAGCTATTAATCGTTTATAATCTTTTTGAACAATAGCGATACATGAAGCGTAAATAATTCCTATTACCGATAAGCAAATTGCTGTAAACCCCCAGTTATTTACACCTAAAGGCACAATAGGTAAAAGCCATTTAATTGCTGCAAAAGTTCCCATTTTAAGCATAATGCCAGATAATAGCATAGTGCCCTGAGTTGGCGCATTCACGTATGTGTTAGGTTGCCATGTATGAAAAGGAAAAATTGGCATTTTTATAGCAAACGCAATAAAAATTAACCAAAACACAACCCCTTGTTGGTTTTCGTTTAAAGATCTTCCGGCTTCGTATAAAGCAGAAATATTCCATGTTTTTAAACCGTCAACATTTGTGTGGCTGTATAAATAAATTAAGCCAATCAACATAAATAACGAACCTAACAATGTATAAACAAAAAATTTAAATGTTATAATTCCTCTGTTTTGCCCACCCCACAACAAACAAATAAAATAAATAGGTATAAGTGCAAGTTCCCAAAAAACATAAAATAAAAATCCATCATTTGTCATAAATACACCCAACAACGCACTTTGCATCATTAACATTAATCCATAAAATTGATGTTGGTTTTTGTATTCAGTAGTAAAGGCGCTTAAAACTATTAGGGGTAATAAAAATGTAGTAAGTAAAACTAACAACATACTTAAGTTGTTTAATTCTAAATTAAAATGAATGCCAAAGTTGTTAATCCATGCAACATCTAAAAACAATAAATTGTTTTGTGGGTTTTGTTGCAATATAAACAAACCACCAACCGAAACAGCAAAGGTAATTACAGTAGAAATAAGAGCAATTTGTTTGGCAGATTTACTTTTGGAAGCAAAAAGAATTAATGCACTTATAAACGGAATTACTAATAATAAAAGTGATAACATATATACAATTTGTTTTTAATTAACAATAAATTTATCTATATAAAAAAGTGAAAAGAATAATAAATACAATCCCTAAAACCATACTTACAACATAAAAGCCAATATTGCCTTGTTGTGCAAGTCTTACAACACTACCTATGCCTTTAACGGCGGAACCAATACCGTTAACAAAATTATCTATAATTGCAACATCAATATACTTATAAAATACATCAGAAATAAAATCTAACGGTTTACGAATTAACGCATCATAAATTTCATCCACATAAAATTTATTATAAATAATGCGTTGCCATGGTTTAAGTTCTTGTTCTTTAGCCACAGGTAAAACTTTGTTTTTAATATATAAACTATATGCAAAGAAAATACTAGCCAAAGCTCCTGCAACAGCTAAGCACATTAAAATTAATTCCGTTTCATGGCTAAGTGTAAGTAACGATTTACCTTTCATTATTACAACTTCATTAATATGATGGTGCATCCAATTTGGTAAATGAAGAAATTCTGGTAATCCTAATAAACCACCAAAAGCAGAAAACACGGCAAGTATAATTAAAGGGAAAGTCATACTTGGTGGCGATTCATGAAGATGATGTTCTTGCTCATGAGTGCCTCTAAATTTTCCATAAAAAGTTAAATACAACATTCTAAACATATAGAAAGCTGTAAGTATAGAAGTAATCATTCCTATTAACCAAAGTATTTGGTTGTGTTCGTAAACATGGGCTAATAATTCATCTTTACTAAAAAATCCACTAAAAGGAGGCAGCCCGCTAATTGCAATGGTTGCAATAAACATTGTAGCAAATGTTATTTTAATTTTGCCTTTTAAACCACCCATTTTGCGAATGTCTTGTTCGCCGCCCATTGCATGAATAACAGAGCCCGCACCTAAAAACAATAATGCTTTAAAAAATGCATGTGTAGTTACATGAAAAACAGCGCTACTGTATGCCCCGGCTCCTAAACCTAAAAACATTAAGCCTAATTGCGAAACAGTTGAATAGGCTAAAATCTTTTTAATGTCGTTTTGCAATAACCCAATACAAGCGGCAAATAATGCTGTAATTGCACCAACTACAGCAACGGTTTCGCTTGCAACATCGCTAATAGAGTAAAAAACATTTGAACGTACAATCATAAAAATACCTGCCGTAACCATAGTTGCAGCATGTATTAATGCAGATACCGGTGTTGGACCAGCCATTGCATCGGGTAACCAAGTATATAAAGGTAATTGCGCTGATTTACCCATTGCACCAACAAATAATAATAATGCAATTATAGTTATTGTGTTAGTAGGGATTGAGCCTGCTTTATCAAATATATCAGTATATGTAATGCTACCAAAATTTATAAAAATTAGAAAAATTCCGAGTAAAAATCCAAAATCACCTATTCTATTCATTATAAAAGCTTTTTTAGCAGCATTATTATATGCAGTATTTTTAAACCAAAAGCCAATTAATAAATACGAGCATAAGCCTACACCTTCCCAACCAACAAATGTTATTAAATAATTGTTACCTAAAACTAACAACAACATAAAAAACACAAATAAGTTTAAATACGTGAAAAAACGGAAAAAGCCATCATCATCGTGCATGTAGCCAATTGAATATACATGAATTAAAAACCCTATTCCAGTAATTATTAATAAAAACCAAGAAGATAAATTATCATATAAAAATTGAAAAGGAATTTTTAATTCGCCAGCATTTATCCATGAAAAAACATCAATTACATTACTTTTTGTAGTAGAATTTTGTAATTCAAAAAAGGCAAGTGTTGAAATAATAAAAGAGGCTAAAACAGCTACAGAAGCTATACTTCCGCTTAATGATTTGGATATTTTTTTACCAAAAAAGCCATTAACTAAAAAACCTAACAAAGGTAAAAGTGGTACTAATGGAATTAATTTAATCATAAAATAAGTTCTAATTTTTTAATGTTTTAATTTACTTAATACGTCTGTATCAATAGTTTTTAAATTTCTATATATCATACTTAATATTGCTAAACCAACTGCAACTTCGGCTGCGGCTACTGCCATAATAAAAAACACAAAAACTTGCCCAGTTGCATCATTATGTAAAGTGCTAAAACTAACTAATAATAAGTTTACTGCATTAAGCATTAGCTCAACACACATAAAAATTATAATTGAATTACGGCGCGCCATTACACCAACTGCGCCTATTATAAATAAAACTGTACTAAGTAATAAGTAATAATTAATTGAGATTCCGTTTATCATATTTTTTTATCTAATTTCTTTTTTACCAATCATTATTGCACCAACCAATGCAGCCAATAATAAAACACTTACAATTTCAAAAGGAAATAAAAACTCGCTAAAAAGTACTTTCCCTAAATTTTTTACTAAACCAATTTGACTTGCACCATAAGTTTCTAGTTGTAGTTGTTCGGCTCCTTTTAACGAACCAACAAAAACAAATAATAATAATCCTCCGGCAACCCCTGCTATTAATTTATTTAACCATGTTTTTTGAGGTTCTTTTTCTTGATTCAAATCCATTAGCATTATTACAAATAAAAATAATACCATAATTGCGCCTGAGTAAACAACTATATGTACTACTGCTAAAAATTGTGCGTTTAATAATAAATAATGCCCTGCAACACAAAAAAATGTTAACACTAAATAAAGAACGCTATTAACAGGATTTCGGCTAAACACTACCATTAAAGCAAACATTATAGCTAAGAATGATAAAATTCCGAACATCCATTGAGTAATTGTAAATCCTAACATATCAAATTTTATTTTTTATTTTTTATTTTGCCTTGCCACAATTCGTTGTGTTTTAAACCAGGAAGTTTTTTAAACTCAGCAACAGCAATAGTTTGTCGTTTAGTTACATCTATTCGTTTATCCATTTTTTCAACGAGTTTATCTTTTCCGTAAATAAAATCTTCTCGTTCAAACTCTGTTGCTACCATTCTGTCTGTTAAAAAGATTGCTTCTTTAGGGCATGCTTCTTCGCATAAGCCGCAAAATATGCAACGTAACATATTAATCTCATAGGTTTTTGCATATTTTTCTTCACGATATAATCCTTCTTCTCCTTTTTTTCTTTCTGCGCTTTCCATAGTAATCGCTTCTGCCGGGCACGCAACTGCACACAAACCACAAGCTGTACAACGTTCGGCTCCATTTTCATCACGTTTTAAAATATGTTGCCCACGAAAAACTGCAGCTATTGGTCTTAGCTCATCAGGATATTTTACAGTTGCTCTTCTTTTAAATAAATGGCTTGCTGTAATCATCATGCCTTTAGCTATACCTGGTAAATACATACGTTCAGATAAGCTTTGCTCTTTATTTGATACTACTTTGCTTCTGTTTGTTAATTTCATTTTTACAAATTTTAATTTTTATAATTGTAAATTTCCTCTTAAAAATTCTACGCCAATTGTAATTGCAAGATTTAGTAATGATAATGGAAGTAAAATTTTCCAACCTAAATTCATTAGTTGGTCATAACGGAAACGAGGTAAAGTCCAACGAATCCACATAAATACACAAATAAAAATAATAATTTTTGTAAAAAATGCACCAAATCCTATTAATGAAATCCAAATACTTCCTTCTTGTAAGCCTATTGCATTATAAAGTTCTTGTGCAAAAGGAAAGTTGTATCCTCCAAAATAAAATGCACTCATAACCGCAGATGAAATAAACATATTTATGTATTCTGCAAATAGAAATAATCCTAATTTCATTGAAGAATATTCGGTATGATAACCACCAACTAATTCGGCTTCACATTCTGGTAAATCAAAAGGCGCACGGTTGGTTTCGGCTAAGGCACAAACAAAAAATATTAAAAACCCTAACGGTTGATAAACAATGTTTGCATAACCTGCATCTTGTTGGCTTACAATTTCGCGTAAACTTAATGAGCCTCCAGCTGTAATTACTAAAGCTATTACACTTATCCCCATAGCAATTTCGTAACTAATCATTTGGCTAGATGAACGTATTGCACCTAATAATGCATATTTATTATTTGAAGCCCAGCCTCCAATCATAATTCCATACACTCCTATAGAAACAACACCTAACAAATACAATACACCAATATTTATATCTGTAATTTGAAACGAAATAATTGAGCCTCCTGTTGTAGTAAAATCTTTTCCCCAAGGGATAACTGAGCCTGTCATTAAAGCGGTTAACATAAACAAGCTTGGCCCTAAGATGAATAAAAATTTATTAGATACGTTTGGAATAATTTCTTCTTTAAAAAACATTTTTCCACCATCAGCTAATGGTTGAAGAAGGCCTTTAGGTCCTGCTCTATCTGGTCCTACACGATCTTGTAATAAGGCAGAAAATTTACGCTCCCATAAAGTTGCGTAAGCTGCAACCCCAAGTGATATTGCAAATACAGCAATACAAGTTATTAATTTAATTATTATTAATGTTAACATACGTTTACGGTTTTTTATCAAATGGTATAAAACCCAATGCTTTTTGTTGTTTTAATATATTTACTTTTAATTCGTTTAAGTTTTGGTAATGATTTTGTGAAATCACTGAATGTCTATGAATTGGCGATGGCCCTTCAATAACCCAATCTGATGTTTTTTTATGATCGTACCTACAACTATTACAAATAAACTCTTCTACTTCGTCCCATTGGTCTTTACGAGCGGTTACTCTCAATACATCTTCGCCTTTTAGCCATAAACGTGTTTTTCCTGAACATTTATCACAATTGCGATGCGCATCAACAGGTTTAGTAAACCAAACACGTTGTTTAAATCTAAAGGTGCGATCGGTTAATGCACCAACAGGACAAACATCAATTACATTACCACTAAAATCGTTATCAATAACCTGTTCAATATACGTACTTATTTCTGCAGCATCTCCTCTATGAATTACGCCATGTACACGACCATCAGTAATTTGTTCGGCTGTTTTTACACAACGGTAACAAAGTATGCAACGGTTCATGTGGAGTTTAATTTTATCGCCAATATCAATCATTTCATATTCACGACGTTTAAACTCATATCTTGTTTTTGCAGATCCATTTTCGTAACTTAAATCTTGTAGTTTACATTCGCCCGCTTGGTCGCATACTGGGCAATCTAAGGGGTGGTTAATTAGTAAAAATTCAACTACGCCTTTTCTAGCTTCTAAAACATCATTATTAGTATAATTTTCTACAACCATGCCATCCATTACTTCTGTTCTGCAACTAGCCACAGGCTTAGGCATTGGGTTAGGGTTTGCAGTACTTCCTTGTGTAACTTTTACAATACAAGTTCTGCAATAGCCACCAGTAGTTTTTAATTTACTATAATAGCACATTGCTGGTGGTGCCACTTCGGGGCCTATCATGCGCGCTGCTTGAAGAATGGTAGTTCCTTTTGGCACATCTATTTCTATTCCGTCTATTGTTACTTTCATTTTTTAACTAAACGTTTTTATCAATTTCTTTTTTATTATAGAGATATAAAACAATTTTAATTGTATTCATTCTCAAATTTTCATTAATCTTCCTCCCCATCTTGAGGTCACAAATTGTGACCTTAGAGAATTATATTCATCTCTTGTTAATTGAAACATAAAATCATCAGGAAACCTATCAATATTACGTTTAACCGCCTGATTCAATGCTTTTGTTTCTAATTCATACATTTGCGCCAAATCAAAATCTAACATAACCTTTTGGTTACGGATTTCGTGTATTTTACTATGTATGTTTTTTACTAGCATTTGTTTTTTAATATCACAATTTGTGACAACATAATTATACTTTAATTTTATTTAATCTATCGTAATGACTTATATCTACAAATTTTTTATTTTTTGCAATTTCAATAAACTCATGTTTAAAATGACGAATGGCGGCGGCTACAGGCCATGCAGCAGCTTCGCCTAAAGGGCAAATAGTTTTACCTTCAATTTTACTTTGTATATCCCAAAGCAATTCAACATCACTTTCATTAGCGGTACCATTTAAAAACTTTTTCAATATTTTTTCCATCCAACCGGTACCTTCGCGGCATGGTGAGCATTGGCCACAAGATTCGTGATGATAAAAACGAGAAAAAGTAAATAAATTTTTCACAATGCTTGTGTCTTCATCCATTACAATAAACCCTCCAGACCCTAACATTGTACCGGTTTGAAACCCTCCATCTGCAAGACTTTCGTAAGTCATTAAACGCGGTTCACCTTTTGCGGTTTTTAATATTAATTCGGTTGGTAAAATTGGAACTGAAGAACCACCAGCAACAACTGCTTTTAGTTTTTTTCCGTTACGAATGCCGCCACAATATTCTTCACTATATATAAACTCCTCAACAGGTACACCTAATTCAATTTCGTAAACACCGGGTTTATTAATATGACCAGATGCTGAAATTAATTTAGTTCCTGTTGATTTTCCTATACCTATTTTTGCATACTCTTCTCCGCCCATCATAACAATTGGACAAACGGCTGCAATTGTTTCAACATTATTAACAACAGTTGGGCAACCCCATAAACCAGCAACAGCTGGGAAAGGTGGTTTAATACGAGGGTTTCCTCGTTTACCTTCTAACGATTCAAGTAAAGCTGTTTCTTCGCCGCAAATGTAAGCACCACCACCAACTTGAACAGATAAATCTAAAGAATAATTTGTACCTAAAATATTTTTACCTAAAAACCCAGCAGCATAAGCTTCTTCGATTGCTTTTTCTAAAATACGAGAAACATAAAAATACTCTCCACGGATATAAATATAGCTTTGGTTGGCTCCTAATGCGTAAGACGAAGTGATCATTCCTTCAACTAAAGCGTGAGGAATTTTTTCCATTAAATACCTATCTTTAAATGTACCTGGTTCAGATTCGTCGGCGTTACAAACTAAATAACGGGGAACACCTTCTGGTTTTGCTAAAAAACTCCATTTCATGCCAGTAGGGAAACCTGCGCCACCACGACCACGTAAGCCCGATTTTTTTACCTCATCGGTAACTTGATCGGGGGTCATACTTTTTAAAGCCTTTTCAACAGAAGCATAACCGCCATGAGCGCGGTAAACATTTAATGTTTCTATACCTGGAACTTTATCGTTATGTATTAATAATTTTTTACCCATAACTATTACAATGTGTTTTTATAATCTAAATCTGTATAACTTCTTAATTTATTATCTGTTTTATAATCTTCTAATAATTTATCTACTTTTTCATAGGTTAAATTTTCGTGAAAACTTGCGCCGCATTGTAACATTGGTGCTGTTCCGCAACTTCCTAACCATTCTGCAACTTTTAATGTAAACATGCCATCATTAGTTGTTTCACCAACTTTAATGTTTAATTTTTTTTCGATGTACTTAACAATATCCTCAGCGCCATTTAACCAACAAGAACTAGTTTGACAAACTTCTAACACACATTTACCAACTGGTTTTAAATTATACATTGTATAAAAAGAGGCTACTTCAAATACTTCTATTGGTTTTATTTTTAAAATTTCAGCAACATAATCCATTACTTCGGGGCTTAGCCATCCGCCAAACTCTGCTTGTGCTAAGTGTAAAACTGGCAAAAGGGCTGATTTTTGTTTTCCTTGCGGATATCTACTAATAATGGTATGAACTGTTTTCAATGCTTCTTCGCTAAATTTTATTTCTGTGCGTTTGGCTTTGTTAAATTCTTGTGTACCGTGTACTTGTGCTCCCATTTTTTAATTTTTTTCTTTTAATCGTATTTACATTTTTATGCGTCAAGCTCTCCTGCAATTACATTCATACTACTCATGGTAATAATTGCATCGGACAGCATAATGCCTTTAACCATTTCTGGATAGGCTTGATAATAAATAAAACATGGTCTTCTGAAATGTAATCTAAAAGGTGTTCTTCCGCCATCACTAACCAAATAAAATCCTAGTTCGCCGTTTCCTCCTTCAACACAATGATAAACTTCTCCTTTTGGAACATCAATTTCGCCCATTACTATTTTAAAATGATAAATTAATGCTTCCATATTGTTATATACCTCTTCTTTAGGTGGTAAGAAAAACTCAGGAACATCTGCCTTACATGGTTCGTCTTTTGGCATATTTTTTATGGCTTGTCTAATAATTTCTAACGAATTCCACATTTCGTGTTGGCGCACCATAAAACGATCGTAAGTATCTCCACTTTGTCCAATTGGAACATCAAATTTAAAATCTTGATAAGATGAATAAGGGTTCATTACACGAACATCATAATCTACACCTGCCGCACGTAAGTTAGGGCCGGTAAAACTATAGTTTAAAGCCATTTCGGCGCTAATTGGTCCGCAATTAATTGTGCGATCCATAAATATTTTATTACGTTCTAATAAGTTTGTAAACTCCTGAAGTGCTTTTGGGTAATGTTCAAGAAAATAATGAATTTTATCCCAAGTTTCTTTAGTCCATTCTTTTTCAAAACCTCCTATTCGTCCTATATTAGTTGTTAATCTAGCGCCACAAATGCTTTCATAAATTTCATAAATTTTTTCGCGCCATTGAAAAATGTAAAGAAAGCCCGTCATAGCTCCAGTATCAACACCAATAACAGAATTACAAATTAAATGATCTGCAATACGTGCTAATTCCATAATAATTACACGCATGTAATCTACTTTTTTTGGAATTTTACAGCCTAATAATTTTTCAACTGTCATATCCCAACCAATATTATTAATTGGCGATGAGCAGTAATTTAATCTATCTGTAAGAGGTCGTATTTGGTTATAAGGCCTACGCTCAGCTATTTTTTCAAAAGCTCGGTGTATATACCCAACGGTTGGTTCAGCTTCATGAATAATTTCGCCATCCATTTTTAAGATATTTTGGAAAATACCATGAGTTGCTGGATGAGTAGGGCCAAGGTTAAGAATAGAATATTCTTTTTCTTCTTCTACATTATTATTTTCTGAACTGCTATTTTTAATTTTAGTCATTTTTAAATTAGATTATCGTCCAAACATTTTATCACTTTTATCATCTCTTGTTTGATCTTCTAATGGAAAATCTTTCCGTAAAGGGAAAGCATCCATTTCATCAACATTTAATATTTTTTTTAATTTGGGGTGACCTTTAAATTTTACGCCATAAAAATCATAGGTTTCTCTTTCCATCCAATTAGCTCCTGGCCACAAATCAGTAGCTGTTGGTATTTCTGGCTTATTGATATCAAAATATGTTTTTAACCTAACTCTATAATTTTTAGGCATATTATGTAAATGATAAATAACGCCTAATTGTTTTTCGTCGGCAGATTGAATTCCTGTTAAATCTGTAAGGAAATGAAAATTTAATTCTGCATCTGTTTTTAAAAACTCTAAAACTTGGTGTATTTCCTCTTTTTTTATGTAAAAAACAGGGAAATCGTAACTTACTTCAAAATGTTCAATGGCTTGAGGAAATTTTTCTGTAATAGCTGTTTTTATTTTTTCTAATAATTCCATTTGTAAGTGTAATTTTTAAAAGTTACTCTATTCCATAACTATTTAGTAATTTTTTATATTCTGGAGAGTCTCTTCTGCGTAAGCTTTCGTTTTTAGCTAATTCTTGTATTTTTAATACGCCATCAATAATTTGCTCTGGGCGTGGTGGACAGCCAGGCACATAAACATCAACAGGTATAATTCTATCTATGCCTTGTAATACAGAATATGAATCAAAAATACCTCCACTGCAAGCACAAGCACCTACACATAAAACCCATTTTGGTTCGGACATTTGCTCATAAAACTTCCTTAAAGTTTGGCACATTTTTTTAGCTATAGTTCCCATAACCATTAACATATCTGCTTGTCGAGGGCTAAAACTTAATCTTTCGCTGCCAAAACGAGCTAAATCATAATTACTTGCCATTGTAGCCATAAATTCAATACCACAACATGACGTTGCAAAAGGTAAAGGCCATAATGAGTTTGCACGAGCTAAACCTATTACATCTTCTAATTTTGTTGCAAAAAAACCAGGCCCTTCAATACCTTGAGGGCTTTTTGCCATTTCTAATTTTGTTCTTTTGGTTATTTCTTTCATTAAATAAATCTTATATGAATAAACAAATTACTCCTCGTGTTTAATTGCTTTTTTAGAAAGCATATAATAAAAGCCAACTAATAAAAGTAAAATAAATGAAAATACTTCAACAACTCCAATTATTCCTAATTCTTTAAAATTAACTGCCCATGGGTACATAAAAATTACTTCAATATCAAATAATACAAATATAATTGCCACTAAAAAATACTTAATGGCAAATGGTGTACGGGCGTTTCCTTGACTTTCAACACCACACTCAAATGTATCTAATTTAATTTTTGATTTTCTTTTTGGGCCTAATGCATGTGAGGCTACCATTGTTGTTACAACAAAACCAAGCGCCACTAAAAACATTAAAAGTATAGGAATAAATTGCGACGGAGATGAAAAAGTATCCATAAATAAAACTATATAACTTTAGACTGTAAGATTAGCGAATTTTCTACTAATCTTCAAATAAAAGTGCCTAAAAAAAGTCAGTTTTAAACTTAGATTTTACTATTTAGAAATAGTCTAATTAGCCTTTTACAAACTTATAAACTCCTGTTTTATTTTGGCTTTTTATTTTTAAAAAATAAACGCCGTTTGCAATTTCATCTAATACAATATTTGCTTCTTTTTCATTTAATTTTAGAGTACCCATTTTTACAATTTGCCCATTAACAGCTGTTAAACAATAGTTTAAGTTTTGATATTGAGAATCAAATTTTAAAATTAATTTATCTTTAGTTGGTATTGGGCCAATATTTACATTTGTAAATTCAGCTGAGTTTTGAGAAATTGAAGCAGAGACGTATTGAAAAGAATTAGAAGAATTTTGGCAACCACCATTATTTACCCACACACTATAAAATCCATCTGCAGTTGGGCTTATTGTATTTGAAGTTTCGCCTAGAATTGGGCTACCATTAAAGTACCATTGATAACTAGAAGCAATTGTAGTTGTGGTTAAAACCCCTCCTGAATAAACAACTGTTGGAGTTGGAGGCGTTGTGTTTACAACTACACTTGAAGACCCAACGGTTGTACAAGCGCCTAAAAACACTGTAAAATTATAAGTTGTGTTTACTGTTGGAGAAACTGAAATGTTAAAGCCTGTTTGTCCGGTTTGCCATTGTACTGAGCTTCCGTTTGTAGATACTCCAATATTTGTATTAAATCCAGAACAAACTGTTCCGTTTATAGGGCTAACAGTTGCCGGATTTACCGCGGATACAGTTGAAGTAAACGGAGCGCTAGAGCCATTACTATTTGAAGAAACTAAACTAACTGTATAAATTCCTGCTGTTGGAAATGTAAAAACAGGATTTGAAGATGTTGCGCTTGCTGGTGTTGCGCCAGAGGCTGTCCAACTCCATGTTGTAGGAGAATTGCTTGATAAATCATTAAACTGTAATGGAATGCCAACACAAGCGCTGCTAAATGCAGTACTATAAGCAGCTGCAGGTACAGAAGATGGATTTGAAAAAACATCAGTTTCCCAAACACCACGAGCATAAGTAGCCGCTCGTAATTTACCTGTTGGGTAGTAAATTTCTAAATCGCTTACTTCTATATTTGGTAAACCGTTGTTATAGGGAATCCACGAACTCATAGAACCATCTCTATAAAACACACCATTATCTGTACCTAAATAAATTGCGTTATTAGAGTTGTTTTTATATACAATTGATTGAGTTGGTAAATTTGGTATTCCGGTAGAATAATTACTCCAAGTTGCTCCACCATCAGTTGATTGGTAAACTTTATTACCGGCAGAATATCCTGAAAGAGAAACATAAACTATATTTTCGTTTAAATTATCTACAGTAACATCTGTAATACTTGCTAAACCTACAGGTATAGAGCCAGTAACATTACTCCAAGACCCTCCATCATTTAATGTTTTGTAAATTGCGCCAGAAGCAGTAACATAAATTACATTTGTATTACTAGGTGCAATTTTGATTCTATCTAAATTTGTTCCAATACTACCAATTTGTGTCCAGCTTGAACCTTGATTTGTAGATTTATAAACTTGTTTATACCCACAATAATACGTATTTGCTTGAGTAGGGTGTTGAACAATTGGTGCAACCCAAGGAGAATTTGCTGAAGTTTGAGCTGGTAAGCCAGTAACTATATTTGTCCATGAAGATCCTCCGTTTGTTGAGCGTTGAAAATCGCCATAAACATAGGAAGCTACAATTGTGTTATTATTACTCCAATCTATAAAGCATGCGCAACCATCGCCACCATAAATTTCGTTCCAACTACTTCCGTTTAAAAGGTTAGTTCCGTTATCTTGATGTCCTGTTACAAGCCTGTTAGCGGTTAAAGCCGATAATCCTATTTCATAAATTTGTGCAATATTCATGTTACCATTAATAGTTGTCCAACTTGTGCCACCATTTGTAGTTCTAGCAATTCCGCCATCGGTTCCTAAATAGCAAATGTTACCGTTTAGGTATTTTACACAATGTAAATCAGCATGCACATAAGGTTTTCCACCTCCGCCATACCAATGAGAGTTTAATGTCCATGTGCTTCCTCCATTTGTTGATTTCCAAGTATTAACACCACCTACAATAATTTCATTAGAGCTTGTTGGTGATGCATCTATTGCAATATCATACCATCCTTGGCCTCCAGTTCCACTGCCTGTTGTACTCCAATCAAAAACATTTGGCGTTGTGCTCATAGTTGAAAATGTACTTGCAGAATTTATTGAACGGTATAACCCACCAAAGCCATTATCGCTATTTTTACTTGCTAAAACATAAACCACATCTGGGTTTGCTGGTGTAACCGCTAAATTTAATCGATTTACTGCAGTTGCGGTGCTAAATGTTACATTGGCATAAGTTAAGCCTCCATCTGTAGATTTTTTAATACCAGATGCCGTTGCTGCATATACTACAGTTGGGTCATTTGGTTTATATTCGGCATCTACAAAACTTCCGCTAGATGTTAACGACCATGTTGCTGCACCATTATTAGTGTAATACATCCCAACACTTGTTGCGGCTATCATTATATTTGGAGTAAGAGGGTTAATTAACAATCTATAAATTCTTCTGTTTTGAGAAGGCGTCCATGTTAACCCTGTAACTGCCCATGTAAGACCTCCATTAGTTGATTTGAAAACACCTGTTGATCGTGTATCTCCAGCGTCTTTATCTCCAGTTGAAATAAAAATAGTATTTGTTGAACCTGGGTAAAGTGCAATATCGGAAACTCCGCATGAAGCAAAATAATCGGTTGTGGTGGTGTATGAAGCTCCTGCGTTAGTACTCATCCAAAAACCACCAGCAGCAGTGCCTGCAAATATTAAGTTTGTGTTTGTAGGTACTACTTCTATACATTGAATTCTTCCGGCATCGCCACCAGTTGGTGAGCCAAAAGGTCCTAAAGGCACCCAATTAGCGGTAGTTGCGCTAATTGCAGCTGTTGAATTAAATTTAGCGTTAGTGTTTAAACCAAGTTCTGCAATATAATTTTGATAAGTTGCTAATCGCATATCTCCAGTAGTGTAAACTCGAGGTTCCATAAACCATTGCCAACGTTTAAAGTCTTTATATCCTTTTCCTCTTTCGTAAGGTTTTCCTTCCCAATAATTATCAAACTCAGTAACTATATCGTAAAAATTTGAAGTTGTATCATTCATCATTTCAACCCATTTTTGGGCATTCATGTTTATAGAAATTAGAAATAGTAATAAAAATTTTCCTCTTTTTATCATAATATTATATTTGAGTTTTAAAATTACAAAATGTACTTG
>CAZAPH010000043.1:0-21317 GCA_964487105.1 uncultured Akkermansia sp. | reverse complement strand
CCAAGAAAACTTCTTTCTGATAATAGGACTAGTTGATATATCAAAGCGCGTTATAATGATTTCGTTACGATTGACTCTAGAAAAATTGATGAAGTTTATTTAATTTTAAAATCAACATTTTAAAAAAATTTAGTTGTTTTATCTTTTTTAACTTTGTAGTTAAACCGAAATTTAAGTTTTCAAATTTGTAATTTGATCTATCAAATTTAAATAATGATTTAAATCATAATACCTAATCCGATTATTATATATATAACTGATTATAAAGCATATATGAAATTTTAAATTTCGATTTAAAGCAAATACCTTATTTATGGTATTGTTTAGAATCATTATAAATAATTACTTTGCAGTATAAAATTATTACTAAAATTATGAAAAAAATATTACTTACAACTTTATGCTTAATTGGAATTAATTTTTCAAATGCACAAACAATTATTGATACAGTTTCTTTAGGTGCAGGTTATGCCAATCAAAAATGGTACAGCTTACAAAATGACGAACAAGGTTTGGCTCCTAAAAATAATTGGGATTTAGCTTTTGACCCAAGTGGCTTTGGCACATCAATTCATATTAATTCAGTAAATGGAATTATGCTTTGGACTTACCCTCAATCTGATACAAGCGGATGGGCTACAGTTGATACAAGTGGAATAAGTACATGGAAAGCAAAATATAACAGTGATACATCTTGGGTTTTAGGAGCGTTTGACAAAGGTGCAATTACCTCAAATGCAAACGATGTAGGTTGGGGAATTTATAACTCCATTACTCACATTATAACCGGCGATTCAATTTTTGTTATTAAACTATCTAATGGTTCATATAAAAAATTATGGATTATTAATGCAACAGGAACTGCTTATAATTTTAAATATGCCGATTTAAATGGAAGTAATTTACAAACTCAAGTTTTAAATAAATCAACTTACTCTAACAAAAACTTTGGTTATTTTTCTATTCAAAACAATACTGCTTTAGATAGAGAACCTGTAGTTTCTGCTAATTGGGATCTTTTATTTACTCAATATACAGCTTTTGTTCCAACTCCATATACAGTTTCAGGGGTGTTATCTAACAAAGGCGTAAAAGTAGCACAAGCAGATAATGTAAGTTCTCCTTCAACTTTTAATAATTGGTTTGCACAATCATATAATACTGCAATTGATGGTATTGGTTATGACTGGAAAGCATTTACAAGTAGCTGGTCAATAGCGCAAGACACTGTTTATTTTGTTAAAAGCAAAACTGGCGACATTTGGAAATTACGTTTTACTGGCTTTGGTGGAGGCAGTAACGGAAATTATATATTTTCTAAAGAAAAATTAAGCACAGTGGGTATTAAAACAAATAACGAACTAAATCCTGCAGCAGTTTCAATTTATCCTAATCCTACAGCGGGAAACAATGTAACTGTTTTATACGATTTAGAAAAAAATTACAATACAGCTGAGTTAAGTTTAATAGATATAACAGGAAAATTAATAACACAAGAAACATTAAATAATACAATTGGCTTTTACTCACATTCAATCAACACACAAAATTTAAAACCAGGTGTATATGTTGTTTCTGTTAAGCTTAACAACTCAACAATTCAACAAAAATTAATAATTAATTAATTCAGTAAAATAAAAACTAATGGCTTTAAATTCTTTATACAATACAATTAAAATAGTTTTATGTACACTAATAACTGTAATAATTATTACACTATTAAACGCTTGTAATACTACAAATGGTAATGCTAAAACTGAAGTTTCAACATCAGAAAAAAAAATTGGTGTACTTTTAGTAAATCATGGATCTCGATCAGAAACATGGCGTAAAGCGTTAATGGATTTAGAAAAAAGTGTACAATCAAAAATATTAGCAGATGGAAAAATAAGTGGAACAAAAACTGCTCATATGGAATATACCGAACCATCAATTGCATCTAGATTAAAAGAATTTGACGCTGAAGGTTATACTGATTTAATTATTGTACCAATTTTTTTAACCGTTAGTCCACATACTTTTGATGATATCCCAACAATTATAGGGCAAAAAGAAGATCCACAATCAAAAGAAATGCTTAAAATTGAAAAAATTGAACGCTATACTCCAAAAGCAAAAACTTATGTTACTCCTAATCTTGATTTTACTGATATTTTAAAGAAAAATGTTACACGAAGAGTAAAAGAATTATCGAAAGATGCAACAAATGAAGGGTTAGTGTTAATTGGTTATGGTGACGAAACATATGATAAAGAATGGGGCGATTTATTTAATACAGTGGCTGAATATGTGAAAAAAGAAATTGGTATAACAGAACATTCTTATGGCTGGTGCGGACATATAGCGCATTACAATCCAGAAAAAACTACAGATGCGGTTAATACTGTTTTAAAGAAAAAAGATAAAGCAATTGTAATTCCTGTTTTAGTTGCTCATGATGAAGAATTTCAAATTAAAATTATAGGCGGTGGTATTGAAAAAGTAAAAAACAGTAAAGAAAAAGTGTATTATACACCAGATGCCATCTTACCTGATCCCGATGTTGAACAATGGGTATTAAATATTACTAAAGACTATTTAAACAAAATTACAAGTTCAAATACAATTGCAGTACAATAAAATGTTTAAATGGAATATTAAAAAAATAAGAAAACTAAATTTAGCAACTCATAGAGATTTAGGCTATTTTTTCTCTTCTTTAATATTAATCTATTGTATTTCAGGTATAGCGCTTAACCATGTTGATGATTGGAATCCGGATTTTATATTAACTAAAACAACAGTTAAGTTAGATAGAATTTATACTAAAGAAGAAATAAACGAAAAACAAATAAATGAATTTAGTAAATTAGTTAAAGAAGATAAATTTAAAGTATTTGATTTTCCTACATCAAATCAAGTTAAGATTTACTATAATAATTCTTCTTTACACGTTTATTTAGATAGAAAAGAAGCCATTTATGAACAAGTTGCAAAACGACATGTTTTTTATCAAAGTAATGTTTTACATAGAAACAGTTTAAAGGGTTGGAAATGGGCTTCAGATATTTTTGCCTTTTTATTAATAGTTATAAATATTACTGGTTTATTTATTTTAAAAGGTAAACATGGTATAACCGGAAGAGGCAAATGGTTAATTGCAGCAGGCACAATACCACCCGCTGTTGCTATAATTATACAAGCTCTTTTATAATTAAACCTAAAGAAAGTATTTGTAAATTTGCACCGAAAAAAAATGAATAACAAAAAACATAAAATAATTTATATAATATATAAAGTGTTTATGAATTTTTAGAAAATGATTAAAAATTTAATAGTAATATTTATTTTAATTTTTCTAAGCCTTACAAAAGGTCAAACAATTCGTGTTTTTTCTAAAGACGATAGTATTCCTATCCCATCTTCTCATATTATAATTAAAGATTTAAAAAAAGGGAATGAAACATTTACTGTAACAAATAATGTAGGTATTGCAAAATTAGATGAGCTACAATACCCAAATTCAAACTATTTTATAACAGTTTCGTTTATTGGTTATAAAAAAATTAGTGATACCATTTATAAAAACCAAAATAAAACCTACTACTTATTACCAGAAAAAGCAGTGTTAAACGAAGTAGTGGTTACTGGGCAATACGCTCCTAATAGCCCCGAAAAAGCAGTTCATAAAATTAAAATAATTGACAGTAAAAAAATTGAAGCCATGGGCGCTGTTAATTTAAAAGATGTTTTAACCAACGAACTTAATATTAGATTATCTCAAGATAATATTTTAGGAAGTAGCATGAGTTTACAGGGAATTTCAGGACAAAATGTTAAAATTTTATTAGATGGTGTTCCTATTACCGGTAGGCTAAATGGAAATATTGATCTTTCACAAATAAACATGAACAATGTTGAAAGAATAGAAATAATTGAAGGCCCCTTATCTGTTACATACGGAACTGATGCGCTTGGTGGAACAATAAACATTATTACAAAAAAATCTCAAAAAGAAATGTTTTCAATTTCATCAAATAATTATTATGAAAGTATAGGGCAATATAACTCTACCGGGAAGATAGGTTTTAGAAAAAATAAAAATTTAATTACATTAGCCGGAGGCAGAAATTATTTTGACGGATGGCGGACTAATGACCAACCCTTTTATATAGAACAAATAAGAATTGCAGACAGTTTACGTTACAAAAATTGGAAACCTAAAGAACAATTTTTTGGCACTTTAAACTATGGCCATTATTTTAATAAATTAAAACTAGGTTACACTGGCGATTATTTTTATGAACAAGTAACCAATAAAGGCATACCTAGAGCACCATATAATGAAACAGCATTTGATGATTATTATAAAACAAATAGAATAAGTAATTCATTAAACCTAAACGGACAGTTAAATAAAAAATACCACTTAAATCTAATTGCTGCATACAATCATTTTAAAAGAAATAAAAACACTTATTACAACGACTTAACAACATTAAACAAAATTCTTACAATAAATAGTGGCGATCAAGACACTAGTACTTTTAACAACATCATAACACGTGGTACAATTAGTAGCACTAAAGATACTGCAAAATTAAATTATGAGGTGGGCTACGATATTAATTATGAAACTGCATTAGGAAGTCAAATTAAAAATTCAAAACAAAACATAGGAGATTATGCCATTTTTACAACAGCTGAATATAAACCAATTTCAGGTTTAATCGTTCGTCCTGGTTTAAGGATAATATATAACACTAGTTATAAAGCTCCTTTAGTACCATCTCTAAATATTAAATATTCAGTTTCTTTAAACAGTAAAACAAATCAATCTATTGCAATACGTTTTTCTTACGCAAGAGGATTTAGATCTCCTTCACTTAAAGAACTTTATTTTTATTTTGTTGATGTTAACCATAATATTACAGGTAATGAAAATTTAAAAGCAGAGCAATCACATAACTTTAATTTAAGTACAAGTTTTATACAAACCCAAAACGAAAAAGTTTATAAATTAGAGTTAAGCACATTTTACAATACCATTGATAATATGATTTCATTGGCTCAATCCTCTACCACGCAATTTAGTTATTTTAATGTTGAAAATTATAAAACAATGGGTGCTCAGTTACAAAACGAATTTGGTATAAAGCATTTTAAGTTAACTATTGGTTGTGCTTATGTAGGGAGATATAATCAAATAACATCAACTCAACTTACTGAAACATTTTTATTTTCGCCCGAAGGAAGATGTAATTTATTTTACGAGTGGCATAAACATAATATTACTTTTGGATTGTTTTATAAATATACCGGTAAACTCCCAAGCTATGCTCTTACAACCTCTAATGATATTACAAAAAATATAATACAAGATTACCATACAGCAGATTGTTCTATTTCTAAATCATTTTGCAAGAAAAAATTTAATGTTTCATTAGGTGCAAAAAATTTAATGAATGTAATTAATGTTAATGGCATAACAACAGGTGGTGCTCATTCGTCTGGCGGAAATTCAGTTTCAGTTGGCATGGGAAGAACATATTTTGTAAAATTAGATATTAACTTAAATACTAAAAACTAATTTGAAAAATTTAAAGTACATAATCATAGTTCTTATAATAAGTTTTATTTCTTGTAAAAAAGAAGAATTGCCAGTTCCTAAACACGATGCAGGAAGCGTAATCACATCTTCAGTTGATTTAGGTAGCACTTACAAATGGCAGATTTATTTTAATTTAGAATCAAATTCAGTTGTGGGGCAAAACTTAAAAACAATATGGGACTTAGGTTTTGAAAATGGAGAAAATGGAACTAAAGTTGTTTTAAATTCTTCAAAATTTATGTTTGCAAGAAACACCGGAATAACTGATTTTGCAGCTGTAACCGATACACTTGGTTTTGAATTTAATAAGAAGTGGGATAATCCTTCAGGAAATTTAGACTCAACCGCAATTGGTAATTGGCAAAACACTAATAATGTTTATATAATTGATAGAGGTTATAGCGAAACAGGAATACATCAAGGTTTTAGAAAACTACAAATTTTATCTGTAAATCCAACTTCATATAATGTAAGGTTTGCCTTATTAAATGGCAGTAATGATGTAACACTTGTAGTTAACAAAACAACTAATTATAATTTAACTCATTTATCTTTTGCAAACTCTAATACAATTATTGTTGAACCTGAAAAAACAAAATGGGATTTAGTTTATACACAATATACACATACATTTTTTAATCCAATTCAACCCTATTTAGTTACAGGTTGTTTAATTAACAGATATAAAACAACGGCTTATGCCGATTCAACAACTAATTTTTCAAATATTAAATTTGATAATATTAATTTATCTAAATTAAAAACAAATATAGACGCAATTGGTTTTGAATGGAAAAATTATTTAGGCTCTAATTATGTTACAAAACCTCAAAATAATTTTGTAATTAAAAACAGTAACGACTATTACTTTAAATTACATTTTATTGATTTTTATAACCAGTCTGGTGAAAAAGGTAGTCCTAAATGGGAATATCAAAAATTATAAAACTTTTTTATGCTTTGAGCATTTTATAGAAAGTAAAACCTCAATACGATGAGCTTTTAAAAAAAAGTTATATAATAGGATTATAACTCCAAACATAAACAATTCACAAAAGTTAACATAAAATAAAATTAATACTCGCGTATTATTAAGTATTTAATTGCTAAAACTTTAAATTTGCAAAGGTATATTTATTGAACAAATTTTAAATTAATTAAATCAATTAAACTAATTTAAAAATTTTTACGTATTGAACTTTATAAAACTTTTAATTAATTCAAACATTTACATTTCGTTAGCTGCAGTTGCGTTAACTGTTTCTACACAAATACAAATTGGTATAAAACCACAATGGCACCCTTATTTATTTTTAATATTTTTTGCGACTTTATTTGAATATAATTTACATAGACTTATAACGATCTTAACTCATTCTGAAGCAATAAATTCTGAAAAACATAGTTGGGTTAAAAAAAATAGCACTTGGTTTTATCTTCTTGTTACATGTTCTGTTATTGGATTTGTAATTGCTGTTTTAGAAGCAAAAATTACTGTATTACTTGCCCTTGCTCCTATTGCAGGTTTAACCTTATTTTACTCTACTCCAATTACAAAAACCGCTAATGGCATATTTAGGCTAAGACAAATTCCTTATCTAAAAATATTTTTAATTTCATTTGTATGGTCAGCACTTACAATTTTATTGCCTGTAATACATTCAGAAAACAGAATAGATGATTGGCGAATAGTAACAATGATTATAGAAAGATTTTTATTTGTGTTGGCCATTACAATTCCATTTGATATTAGGGATATGGAAGACGATTCACTAACAAATTTAAAAACAATTCCATTAAAAATTGGTGTAGCTAATTCTTCAAAACTTTCTATTCTATTAATAACTTTATTTCTAATAGTAACAATTGTACATTATACATTTACATCGCAATCGTTTTTAATTATTGCTTATTTAATTTCATTTTTAACCACCTTATATTTTTTATCAAGTAAAAAAATTAAAAATTCTCGTTTTTATTATTATGGAATTTTAGACGGAACAATGCTTTTACAAGGCATATTAGTAATTTTATTTTATTTAATTTACAAAAATTAATTTTTATGCTAAATAACGGTATTCCAATTTCTATTTCATTATCGCCAACATTAAAAAGAGAAAATGCAATTCATAAAAATAAGCACAACAAGTTAAGAGTACTAAAATTATCTTTACTTGCTCTAGTAATTGCAATTGGAGTAAGCTTTATTGCTAAACTTTTAGTTCAATTAATAGATTTATTTACCAATATTTCTTTTTTTGGGAATTTTTCAATTGAACCAAATTCGCCAATACATAACACATATGGCATTTACGTAATTATTATTCCTGTTATTGGTGGTTTATTGGTTGGTTTAATGGCATTGTTTGGTTCTAAAGCAATTAGAGGTCATGGCATTCCAGAAGCAATGGAGCAAATATTAACCAATCAAAGTAAAATAAAACCTGCAATAACTTATTTAAAACCTTTATCTGCAGCCATTTCAATAGGTACAGGAGGTCCTTTTGGCGCTGAAGGACCAATTATAGCAACAGGCGGAGCCCTAGGTTCAACAATCGGGCAATTAATTAAAATTACCCCAAATGAACGAAAAATATTATTAGCGGCTGGTGCTACAGCTGGTATGTCTGCTATTTTTGGCAGCCCCTTAGCTGCTATATTATTGGCAATAGAATTGTTATTGTTTGAATTTTCTGCACGATCATTTATTCCCGTTGCATTAGCTTGTGTAACTGGTGCTGCCGGTCATCATCTTTTATTTGAAGAAGGCGTAGTATTTCCTATATTAAATACAATTGAAACACCTAACAATTATGCAATATTATTTTATGGTTTAATGGGAATTGTAATTGGATTAATTTCAATTTTTGTTACAAAATTTGTTTATTGGATTGAAGATTTATTTGATAAAATTCCGATTCATTGGGCGTGGTGGCCAGCTATAGGTGGTATTGCTGTAGGGGTTGTAGGTTATTTTAGTCAACGTACTTTAGGTGTTGGTTATTCAAATATTATAGATATTCTAAATCAAAATATTTCGTTTCAAGTTATTTTATCATTATGCTTATTAAAATTTATTTCATGGTCTATTTCTTTAGGTAGTGGTACATCAGGTGGTACATTGGCTCCATTGCTAACAATTGGAGGAGCAACAGGAGCAATAATAGGAAGTATAGGTGAATATTGGTTCCCCCACTTCGGTATAAATATTCAAATGTCTGCACTTGTTGGTATGTCTGCTTTATTTGCAGGCGCATCAAGAGCCTATTTAACTTCAATAGTTTTTGCTCTCGAAACTACTGGTCAAGCAAATGCATTATTACCTTTATTAGCTACGTGTACAACATCTTATTTTACTTCTTACTTTTTAATGGAAAATACAATAATGACCGAAAAAATAGCAAGAAGAGGCGTGTTTACTCCAGAATCCTATGCGCCAGATTTACTTGAAAAAACAACAGTTGGCCAAATAAAAACTGAATCTGGTATTGCCATTAGTGATGAAATGGAAATTGGCGAAGTTCGTAGTTGGTTAAACCACGAACCTGATTTGCACACCAATTATTTTATAATTTCAGATAATGAAGGCGATTTAAAAGGTATTTTAAGTTCATCTAACTTATTTAATTCTCATCATAATCCTAAAAATAAAATTTCTACTATTGTAAAGCGTAACAATGTTTATGTAAGTCCAACAGACTCCTTAAAAAAAGCAGTAGAAATTATGGCTAAACAAAATGTTGATATTTTACCAATTGTTTCAGACAATAAAGTATTAGGTATTTTAAGTCATCAGCATTTAATTTCTGTATATAAAACCGGTATTGATGAAATTGAAACTAAAGAAAAATATATTTCAATATCTCGACAAAAATTAAAATTATTAGTATCTGGAAAAAATTTAGTTTCGATGGTAAAAAGTAAAAAGTAGAGGAATTTTTAAATTAAGAACGTTATTATAAAATTAGAGGTCAAAAAAACATTCATTTAAAGTTTTTCTCCAAACAAGCTATCATCAAATTCTGCTGAATCAATTGGTTGTAAATCTGTCATTTTTTCGCCAACACCAATAAATTTAACTGGAATTTTAAACTCATCACTAATTCCTATTACAACACCACCTTTTGCGGTACCATCTAATTTAGTTACAGCAAGCGATGTAACCTCTGTAGCTGCAGTAAATTGTTTACATTGTTCAATTGCATTTTGCCCAGTGCTTCCGTCTAAAATTAATAACACTTCATGCGGGGCATCAGGAATAACTTTTTTCATTACATTTTTAATTTTAGTTAATTCATTCATTAAATTAACTTTATTATGTAAACGGCCTGCTGTATCTATAATTACAATATCTGCACCTTTTGCTTTAGCGCTTGTTAATGTATCAAAAGCAACACTTGCTGGGTCGGCTCCCATACCTTGACTTACTATTTCTACCCCTACCCGTTCGCTCCATATCTTTAATTGATCAACTGCAGCTGCTCTAAAAGTATCTGCAGCACCTAGTATTACTTTTTTACCTGCATTTTTATATTGATACGCTAATTTGCCAATTGATGTAGTTTTACCAACACCATTAACACCAACAACCATAATTACTTGTGGACTTGATGGTTGAGCAGAATTAAAATTAATAGTTTTGTTAGAATTACTTTCGAGTAAAAGTTGAGTAATTTCATCTTTTAAAATAACATTTAACTCATTGCTTGAAATGTATTTATCTCGCTTAACTCTTTCCTCAATTCTTTTTATAATTTTTATAGTTGTATTTACACCAACATCGCCACTTATTAAAACTTCTTCTAAATTATCAAGTACATCAGCATCTACAGTTGTTTTACCGGCAATAGCTTTAGTAATTTTACCCAAAAAACTTTCTTTAGTTTTTTGTAAACCACTATCTAAACTTTGTTTATATTCTTTATTAAATAATTTTGAAAAGAAACCCATTGAAATTACAATCTTTTATAAACGAAAAATCCTTCCCTACAAAGGAAAGAATTTTTAATTGGATAAAATAATAAATAAATTATTTTGATTTTAAGAAATCAGCAACGTGATCGTTATGCACAACTTCTTCTTTAAATGAATAAGCACCAGTTTTTGGAGACTTAACCATTTTAATAACCTTAGTAAACGAGTTTCCTTTACCGGTTTTTAATGTTGCAACTACTTTTTTAGCCATTTTATATTACTTTAATAATTATTTAATCTCTTTATGAACAGTCATTTTTTTAAGAATTGGATTATATTTTTTAAGTTCAATTCTTTCTGATGTGTTTTTTTTATTTTTTGTAGTGATATAACGTGAAGTTCCTGGTTTACCACTCTCCTTGTGCTCTGTACATTCTAATATAACTTGCACTCTATTACCTTTTTTTGCCATTGCTTTTTAATTTTTAAATATTATCGTAAAATGCCGTTAGCTTTGGCATCTTGTAAACAAGCATAAATGCCTTTTTTATTAATGTTTTTTAATGCTGAGGTTGAAACACGCAAAGTTACCCACTCATTTGTTTCTGGAACATAAAAACGTTTACGTTTTAAATTCACTTTAAATTGGCGTGGTGTTTTGGTGTTAGAAAAAGACACATGGTTACCTCCCATTGCTTTTTTACCGGTTAATTGACAAATACGTGACATACTATTCTACACTTAAATATTATTTCCCTTAAATTAGGGGTGCAAATATACAACAAGATTTTGAAACAGCAAAAAAAATTGGAAAAATATTGAAAATCAAATATTTAAATTACAGATAGTATTAAATAGGCTATTTTTTGATTTTAATATAACTATTTGATAATAAGCCATTTAAAATTATTGTTCTATTTTAATTTATTTATAAATTCATTTATTTCTGAAATTGAGCTTGGGCTTAATTTTATTGGCGAAGAACATAAATTTTGATTACACACAAATAAACAAGGTTCACCTAAATTTGGATAATGACCCGGTTCTTCTAACTTAATTAATTTTTGTGGATGGTAATAATGGTTAACTATACTTAAAAGTTTTTTGGTTTGAGTAGAATTAAAATCAGAAGAAACTACAGTAAATATTAAATGATGTAGATGAGGTTTTTTTGAGCAAAATTATTTTTTATGATTTAGCTTGCTAAAAAGTAAACTCAATAAACTTATATAATGGAAATATTTAACGCAAATCCTCAATCAAAGTGTAAACTATAGTAATAACCATCAAATTGTTTGTTAGCTTCTTTAAAAGTAACTTCGTTCCACTCTAGCCAATTAATTTGAGCCTTTAAACTTATATTGATTAAACAACTTATTATAATAATTAGTTTTTTCATAGTATAATATACGATAAGTAATTTAAAAACTTTCATTAATTAAAATTTTTACTCAAGAAAAATTATATTTTACTCATTCAAAAAAGTAATAGTTTATTTATTTTATTTTTTTACTAATTAAAACTACGCGTTAACACATTTGCCTAAATAAAATATTTTTTTGCATATAGATTTGTATTAATAAAATATTTAATGATGATAAAAAAAATTATACTTTTAATTACAGCAATAATAAGCACCTACAATGTTGCTATTGCTTGCCACGCTTTACCATTAGTAGGATATAATGTAACTGTTGGCGCAACAGGTGTTACAATTACAGGAAACTCTGACCCCGCAACATGTGGTTGTGGCCCTTATTGGATGCAAACAGAAATTTCTTGTGATGGTACCTTTGTTGGACAAGTAATGCCAAACTGTATGATAACAACTATGGCAAATTGGGGTTCTAGTTCAACATCTTATTTAAATTATCCATATTATAATAGTTTATTAAATGTTCCCGGTCATAATTTAGCTTCTGGTTGGTTTGATAATTGTACACTAGAGCCATATCACCCAACTTTTATTCCGTTTAGTGATTTATGTCCTGGTAAAGTATATTATATTAGAACACGCGAAGTATTACCTAATGGTGGCTCTCCTATGTCATTTGGTCCGTGGACAGGAGTTGTTACTTTTACAGTACCAGGAACACCAGCTCCGCCACCGCCAACAAGTAACTTGATGGTAAACTTGAATGCAAGTCCTTCTCCAATTATTTGTTGTGGTAATGTTGCTATTACAGCTGTATTTACCGGTACTAATTGGGCAAATGGCTGTATTGGAAATGTACCTTCATGTGAAAGAAATATGACTGTAACGCCTACATTTAGTTGGGCCGCTAGCAATCCTGTTACTACTTTTGCGGGTACTAGCACAACTTTTACAACATCAACCCCTACTTTAAATGTAATTGGATTATCAACTACAACTACTTTTAGTTTATGGTTAGCTTATTTATGCGTAAGCCCATCTGGTTCATTTACATATACTCCTCCTGCATCAGTACCTATTTTTATACCTTTTAGTTCACTAAGTGCAAGTAATATTGCAACAAGTTTTACAACAGCACCAGCAAGTGCCGTTTGGACACAAGCTTTAAAGAAATGTTGTACTGGTACAGGCGTATTAGGCACAACACCATGGCCCGCAACAATTACAGTTCCTGTAATTCCATTAACTGTTGCATTAAGCCCAACATCAACTCCAAATACATGTTTAAGTTCTCCAAACTTTACATTTACAGAAACAGCAACTACACCAAGTAATTTTAATGTAAATTGGAATTTTGGTGATGGCACAAGTGGTACAGGTACTAACGTAGCTCATTCTTATACTGCTGCAGGTATTTATACAGTAACAGTTACAAAAAGTTCATGTGGCACATGTAGTTCTTCTACTTCTTTTACATTAGATGTTTTTCCAGCTCCTATTATAAGTCGATGAGGTTTCTCATCAGTTTGTATTGGTGGTACTGCAAACTTCAATGCTAGTAATCCTTCAATAGCTACTTATACTTGGAATGGACCAAATAATTTTAATTCAAATTTATCAAATCCAAGTTTAAACAATATTTCAAATGCAAATGCAGGTATATATACTGTGGTTGCTACTGCTACAAATGGATGTGTTGGTTCAGGTACTGTAAATTTAAGCACCTATCAAGCATCAATAACAGCAAACAATAATTTAACTATATGTATTAACAACCCTATAAATCTAGTTGCAAGCGGCACAGGTTCTTATAGTTGGACAGGTCCAAACAATTTTACTTCAACCCTTCAAAACCCAAGCCCAATAGCTAATATGTTAAGTGGCGGTGTATACAACGTTACAGCTACATTAACTGGAGGTTGTTTAGCAAGCGCAAGTACAAGTGTTGCTTTGGCATCTACAACAGTTAGCGCAAGTCATAATGGCCCTCTTTGTGCTGGAAATAGTTTTTCTTTGTTTGCTAATGGGCAAGGAACATTTTACTGGACTGGCCCAGGAGGATTTACTTCAAACCAACAAAATCCAATAGTTAATAACCCAAGTATTTCAGCAGGAGGAATTTATACTGTAGCGGTAACAAACTCATTAGGATGTGTTGCAACTGCCACAACGTTAGTAACTATGCCTAGTCCAAAAATTGTTACGCCATTTGGAAGTGGAACAATATGTGAAGGAGGTTCATTAAGTTTTGAAGCAAGAACGCCAGGCACATCATTTATTTGGAGTGGCCCTAATGGTTATTACGCAAATACTGCAAATACAATTTTACAAGATGCTCAAATTAGTCATAATGGAATATTTACTATTACAGTTACAGACATGAATGGTTGTGTTGCAAAAGGTACAATTACAGTTGTTGTAAATTCTAATCCTAAAATTGGTATGGATTTATCTAAAGCAAAATCAAGTTGTGCTCCTGCGTGTAACTTAGAATTTGGCATTACTGGTGAACAAAATTTAACTGATGTTAAATGGACATTTGGAAATGGAAATGAATCGGTATCTAAAAATCCAAAATCTATTTGCTATAACAAAGCAGGTAATTATAATGTAGAATTAACAGCAACAGGCACAAACGGATGTAAAGCTAAAATAAATAACACTATTGAAATGTACAACACACCAACAGCAGATTTTAACTACAATTTAAACAATGGTGGAACATGGGTAAATGGTGAAGTGAAATTTAACGACGCATCTACAGGAGCAAATATTGTAGGCTGGAATTGGAACTTTAATAACAGCTCTACATACTATACTCAAAATGTTACACACAACTATCAAGACAGTGGCAGATATGATGTTACCTTAACTGTTACATCAGATAAAGGCTGTACATCTACAGTATTAAAAAGAGTATTAATAGAAAATGAAAATTTAATTTATATACCAAATGCATTTACACCAAATGGCGATGGATCAAATGATGTATTTACAGCAGTTTCACGTAGTCCTATTAAATTTGAAATGCAAATATTTAATAGAGGTGGGCAATTAATTTATCAAACATCAGACATAAATAAAGGGTGGGATGGTACATTTAAAGGCCAACTTGCAGAAAATAATGTTTACGTATATAAGATAAACTATATTGATTCAAAATCAAAATCAAAATCAATTACAGGTAGTGTAACCCTAGTAAGATAAAATTTTTATTACATTTAAAGCCTGAAGTTAAACTTTCAGGCTTTTTTTTAAATAACAAAATACCATTGTAATAAAATTACTATGAAAAATAGTTTAAGCATACTATTAGTTTTGATATCATTTTTTACTTATTCACAAACTTGCAATAAGTATTTTGTTACTTATACTGGCGATGATGGCTCAGATGATATGAGGGGCATTTGTGTTGACCAAGATAAAAACACATATTGTATTCATCAAACAAACAGTGCAAGTTTAACAACTACACCTGCAGCTATTTCAACTACATTTAATGGTTTTTACGATGCATACATAAACAAATTTGATAGTTGTGGAAACTTAGTATGGGCAACCTATTTAGGGACAACTAATTTTGAAAGTGGTGAAAAAATATGCATGTCGCCTGATGGGAATATTGTTTTTACAGGTTACTCTAACGGAAATGGTTTACCAACTTTAGCCGCTTACCAAGCAACAAATAATGGCAACTATGATTGTTTTGTAGGTAAAATAAATCCAAATGGAAATTTAATTTGGCTAACTTATTTTGGTAAAAGTGGTAGCGAATTTGCGTACGATATTAAAACTGATGCAACAGGAAATATTTTTATAGGAGGTACAACAACCTCAACTAATTTAGCTACAAGCGGTGCATTTCAAACAACTCATGGAGGAGCAACAGATGCTTACATTGCAAAATTTAATTCTAATGGTAGTTTAGTTTGGTGTACATACTATGGTGGCTCATCAAGTGAAGATATACACGCATTAACGATTGATAATTCATCTAATATAATTGGTGTTGGCGAAAGCCATAGTTTTAATTTAAGTACTTCAGCTGGTTGTTTACAATCAACAAAAAATAATTTAGCTGATATTTACATTTTAAAATTAGACAATACAGGAAATAGAATATTCTCTACTTATTTTGGAGGTAATGCAATAGATGACTGTAATGGTTTAACTACAGATAATACAGATAATATTTATATAGGCGGGCAAACACAAAGCACCGATTTTACTGTAACAGCAGGTGCCACACAAACAACAAATGCAGGAAGTACAGATATGATAATTGCAAAACTAACTCCAACTGGTTCATTAATGTATTGTTCTTATTATGGAGGTGCGAGTAACGATATAATTACAAGAGCTCAAAATTACAATAATCAAATTTATTTTTTAGGATCATCTTCATCGCCTACTATGCCAGTTGTTGCAGCAGGAAGTAATAGTGTTTTAACTAATCAACAAAATCATTTTTTAATTACAAGCAATTACAATTGTAATATACAACTTGCTAAATATTTTGGTGGAAATATAAATGGAGCAGATATTTCATCAGATTTAGCAATTAGTAAAAATACAATTTCCATATCGGGAAAAAGTACATCTACCATGTATCCAGTAACATCAGGAGCATATCAAACTACACAAAAAGGTAATGAGGATGGCGTTTTAGCAAAATTGGCCTATACTAATACTTTAAGCACCGTTAGTTTAGAGAAAAATAAAATTAATACTTTTAATGTTTATCCTAATCCTACAAATGATTTTATTTTTATAGAAAGTAACGCGGTTGATGTTGAATATTCTTTAATTGATGTAACAGGTAAAACAATTTTAACCTCAAGTCAAAATTATATTGATTTAAAAAATTTACAAAATGGTATATATTTTTTAAAGAATAACACAACGTATAAAAAAATTATTAAAACAAGTAATTGAGTTTAATTATACTTTAATTCCAATAACCAAAATATCATCAATTTGTTCAGTATCAACACACCAATCTTCCATAAATTTTTTCAAATATTCTTTTTGATCTTGAAGGTTTAAATGTTGTATTGAACATAAAATTTCTTTGAATTTTTTTGTCATTAATTTTTTCTTAGTTGGGCCACCAAATTGATCTGCATAACCATCACTATGAAGGTATATTGTATCACCTTTATTTAGTTCAAGTTCAACTTGATCAAAAATTTGATTAAAATCTGTATGTCCTCCTATAGCTTGTTTGGTTGCTCTAAACTCTTCAACAAAATTTGAGTTGTTTCGCACAAGCCATAACGGGCGGTTAGCTCCCGCATATTTAATTGTAACTTTATCTGAATTAATAAAAGCTGGTAAAGTACATAAAGCAATATCCATTCCATCTTTTGTTCCGTCTTCACTTTCTTGCCTTAAAGCTTGTTTAATTCCTTTATTTAATTCCATTAAAACAGATTGTGGATTACTACTAATATCAAGAGCATCTTTTAGTTTTTCATTTCCAACCATACTCATAAAAGCGCCAGGTACCCCATGGCCTGTACAATCTACAGCTGCAATAGTTACAGTGCCAGTTTTATCTTTATCATTTGCATATAAATCTGAAAAGAAATAAAAATCTCCACTAACAATATCTTTAGGTTTATAGTAGATAAAATAGTTTTTTAAATATTTATTAATTTCATTATCTGGAGGTAAAATTGCGTATTGAATTCGTTTTGCGTATAAAATACTTTGTTCGGTTTCTTCCTTTTTAATTTCAATAATTTTACTTTTTTCAGCAATTTCAGCGGCTTGTTTTTCTAACAAAATATTAGCTTTCTTTTTTTGTTGAATATTTTTAATTAAGAAAAAGGTGAATACGCCAATTACAC
This sequence comes from uncultured Akkermansia sp., assembly GCA_964487105.1. Taxonomy (GTDB): domain Bacteria; phylum Bacteroidota; class Bacteroidia; order B-17B0; family Aurantibacillaceae; genus Aurantibacillus. The sequence continues at coordinate 3,586 of CAZAPH010000043.1, read as the reverse complement.
CTAATACACCTAACATAAAATAGATGTAAATTAAATTTTGTTTTAATTCTTTATCTTTTATTTGTTTTTCTCTATTTGCAATATTTAGCTCTCTGTTTGCATTAGCATTTTCTATTTTTTGATTATTTAAATCGTTGTTTGTTCTATCCAATTGTTGTTCTTTAGCTTTCAATTCTAATTCTTGTAATTTACGAGCCATTGCTAATCTTTCAAACTCTTTTGTTTGTTGTGCAGCTTGTAATTCTTTTAATGCCAATTGTTCTTGTTGCTGTTTAAATTCTAATTCTTTAATATGTTTTTCTTTATTTCTAAGTTCAGCTTCGTTTTTTGCATCAGCAGCGGCTTTATCTGCAGCAATTTTTTGTGCTTGTATTTCTGCTTCTCTATTTTTTAACTCAGCTTCTTTAAGCATTTGTGCCTTTGTTAAAAGTTCTATTTCTTTTTCTTTTTTTTCGGCTTCAATACGAAGGTTTTCTATTTCTAATTTTTTATTATCTTCTGCTGCCTTTGCCAACATTAATTTTGTGGTTTCACTAATTCCTTTAAATTCTTTTTTAAATAAGTTCACATATGCACCATCTGCATCAAATCTTTTTTTACGTTTATTAAAGTATATTTTACTTGAAGGTTTATTAAGTATAAAACCAAACAAATCAGAAGTAGCTGCCGTTGCTATATTATCATTTAAAACTACTTTCCAATCGTTTAACGGATAAATTAATGTGTCATAAATACTTGTGGTATGAGCATTAATTAAAATAGATTGAGATCCATAACCTGATTTTGAAAATTTAAGCGTGTATTCAAAATTTAACTCAAGTTTAATTTTAAAATCTCCATTATTGTCGGTAAAATATTGGTCAATTTCAAATTCATTTCTTTCTACTGTAATTTTAACGCCATCTAAACTTTTGCCTAATGATTTTTTCACATTTCCAGAAAAATTTATATAAGAATTTGTGGGATCTAAAACAGCTTTTTTTGAGATTTTGTTTCCATTTACATCAAACAAAAAGTACTCACCTACAAAATGTTTATTATCTAAATTACCCTCTAAAGTTAACTTCCCATCTGAATTATAAAATTTTGCTATTCCAAACGGGTAGTCATCTTTATAAGTAATTTCACTTTTTAGTTTATTATTATCATGGTATGTTTTCCAAATGTTAACTTTTTTATTATCAATGTAATGTCCCTCTTCAACAACTTGTTTGCTATTAAATAATCTATGAGTCCAACCCCTTGTGTCTCTCCCATAAATAATCCATCTGCCTTGTTTATTGCCCTGTAAATCAATTTTATTTACAGTATCACCTAAATGAATATCAAACGACTTAATTTTTTTTATTTGAGCATAAAAAGTTAAGTTTAATACTAACAAAAAATATGTGAATAATGATTTAATGGATTTATATTATGATATAAAGTTAAAATTATTTACGGACGATATTTACTTTTTGATAAAATTTTTTGTGCATCTTTTTCTTTCATTAATTGTTCTAATGTAATATTTTCATTTTCTTTCATATAACTTTTAACTATTTGCCAACCTACCCACATAGCAATACGAGGAGGACAATCTTTGCTAATTGCGGCTGTAAAAGGACCTTCAGTGGTTAGCTCTTGTACAGTTTTCATATTATTTTCATATAAACGATTTTTTTCGGCAAAATAACCCCATAAATTTTTCTCAAATTTTTTACAATAATTTAATTGATTTTGAGTGTACCCAATAATTAAACTATCGTTTAAATTAGGCAACATACAATTTACTGCATAATATAATTTACCATAAAATATAGTGTGATTTAATAAGTTATTGATAGGATTATCATTATCAAATTCGGTAAGTAACCAGCCACGCATTAAATCGGGTAACACATACTCTTGTCGCATACAACGTGTTTGATATTCGGGTAGTTGCAACATTTTATAAAAAATACTTGTATCTCCTAAATACATGTCTAATCCTGTAACTAAAGCACTGTCAGATGATGCTACATAAAAATTAAAACCCGAAGTACATGTAATGAATCTACTAGGAATTGTTTTATGTTTAAAATGAAACTTAAATCTTTTAACGCAATTTGTAACCTCATCAGAAAGGTTGTTTAAAATTGTATTTGTATAAATTAAATTTACTTGTTCATTTGCTTGTTGCATTGTTTTATCAGAAATAAAATGAAGAATAGAATCTTTAGAGCTACTATCATTTACACCTAAAGGGTTTAAAAAACTTTTAACATAATTATTGTAAAATGGTCCATACTTTATTTGTAATTCTTTATTTTTTGAATTAAAATTTGCATCAGTTAGGCTAAAAAAGTCTTTATTTAGAGGCAATGCATTTAATTGTTTAGACTCTATGGTAGAAATATCAACATCTAAACTGTTTTTACATGAAACTAATAAAATGAATGTAAAAATAAATATGAATTTTAAATAAGACATTAAGATTTTTTTATATTTGTAGTAACAAATTTAAAATTAAATCATATAAAATGAAAAAGTATTTATACGGTTCATTATTTGCATTAACAATTGCAATTTCAAACGGACAAACCACTACGCCAACACCTTCTACTAGCTCTAACACTACAGCTAAAGAAGAAGAATTTGATAAAAAATGGCGTTTTGGAGTTAGAGTAACACCACAACCTACTTGGTTTTCGAGCACAGATAAAAACAATAAACCATTTGGTTCGGTATTTGGTTTTGGATTTGGATTAAATGTAGAAAGGAGATTATCACAAGTTGCAGGGCTTTTATTTGGTATTGGTGGTGATTTTGAAGGAGCTAAATATAGTTTTAGAAATGATGGTGCTAATTTATATACTCCTGCCTATTTTATTAATAATTCAACAGGTGAATTTGTTGAGCCAAAAGAAAATGGAAAAGGAGATGGTTCTGAATTATTTAACGATAAAAACACTGCTTACTACTTAAAAGAAAGGAAAGTTAAAACCACTCATGTTACATTACCAATAATTTTAAAATTAAGCACTAAAGAATATAGTGGCATGAAATATTTTGTGAATTTTGGTACTGAAATTGGAATTAGAGTGAAAAATGTTGCAACAGATAGTTATTTAACATCTCAAACTTATAGCACTAATGGTGTTCCAAACCCTTCAAAAGATAGCCCTGAAAGTATTGAAAATATTAATTTAGGGAATTCTGAAGGTTCTATTGTACCATTGCGCGTTGGATTAAATGTAGGAGGTGGAATTGAATACCGATTAGGAGGTTCAACTTCAGTATTTGCGAGTGTAAATTATTTTAGATCATTTACTAATCAAATGAGAAATGAATCAAATGTTATGTTTTATAATTACACCGTTGAAAATGGCACGAATAGTTATCAATACGTAAAACAAAATTATATTTTACAAGCTATTAGAATAAATATTGGTATAATGTTTTAAAATAAAAGCGTATAAATAAAAAAAGCCTTGTTTATTCAAGGCTTTTTTTATTTATTGTTTAGTTAGTCAACCCTCAAAAAGTCATATTTCTTTTTCCACTTTTTCATAACAAAAAGTGGAGCAAAAGTCAAGGCGTTTCGAACTACCCACCCGCTCTTAAT
>CAZAPH010000042.1:0-22374 GCA_964487105.1 uncultured Akkermansia sp. | reverse complement strand
ATCAGCCGATTACGTAATTGTTTGAGATGCTTTCATCATAGTGCCTAAATTAACTGAAGCAATTAAAAAATTTAAAGCAAATCAAAATTAAAAACGTATTGAATTGATTTGTTTAGCTATAAAATATAATTCATTTAAACCTATATATTTTAATGAAAAAAATTAAATTAGAAATTGTAGGTTTATCATACAGCCATACCCAAAGCGGAGCATACGCTTTAGTTTTAGGCGAAAATGCAGGCACTAGAAGATTGCCAATTATTATTGGTGGTTTTGAAGCTCAGGCAATAGCTATAGAATTAGAGAAAATGAGTCCAAGTAGGCCTTTAACTCATGATTTATTTAAAACATTTGCCGAACAATTTGAAATTAAAATAACCGAAGTTTTAATTTACAATTTAATTGAAGGCATATTTTATGCAAAATTAGTTTGCGAAAACGCTTCAGGTCAATATGAAATTGATGCAAGAACAAGCGACGCAATAGCAATAGCTGTAAGGTTTGGATGCCCAATTTATACACACGAGTTTATTTTAAAAAATGCAGGAATAGTTTTAGATGATGATGGCAGTAACCCAATAAAAGAAGAAACTGAACAAGAAATTGCAGAATTAAACGAAACCACATCTACAACCAGTACAAAAAATGATTTACAAAGTAAAAGTACTGAAGAATTAAAAAACATGTTAACAAATGCTGTTCAAGACGAAAAATTTGAATTAGCATCTAAAATAAGAGATGAGTTAAATAATCGTAAAACTTCTTAAAAAAACGGCGGAAAAATAACTTCATCTCAATAAACATAAAAACATGTAAATCAAGTTATTACATTAATTTTATGTTTTAAAAAATCAATCCATTTTAAATATAAAATCTTTTTTTCTTTAAATATTAATCTTATCTTTATTTTTTTAAAGATTTAATATGTTAGGAAAAAGTATAGGTAAAGGCCCTTCTGATAACAGCGGATCAGTAAATTTAATAGGAGTAGGAACACAAATTACAGGAGATATTAATTGTTCAGGAGATGTTAGAATAGACGGAACTTTAACAGGTAACATAACAACAACCGGAAAATTTGTATTAGGCCCACAAGGCATGGTTGAAGGCAATGTAATCTGCTCAAATGCAGATATTAGTGGCGAAGTAAAAGGAACACTTAAAATAAACGAATTACTCCAATTAAAAACAACAGCTAAAATTAAAGGAGATATCATAACTACAAAATTATCTATAGAATCAGGTGCTGTGTTTAATGGAACTTGTAACATGGGAGCAGTTGTTAAAAACATATCAGGCAACAACACTACTGTTGTAAATGGAGCAAAAACAGCCTAATTCATATTTAAAGTATAGTAATATGGCTATACAAATGGGAGCAATAATTGGTATTGGTGCTTGGGGAGGAACAAAATTAGATGAGCATTATAAAAACCAAAAACCAATTTTTACAATAATTTTAAGTTTAGTAAGCATTTTTGCGGCTTTATACTTAATTTTAAAAGACTTTATTAATCCAAAAAAGAACAACTGACACTAATAATTAATATAATTATCCCATTAATTTTTGCTTACTTAAGTTCAGCAATTTTAAACCAGTTTCAAACCTCACATTATAACTTATTTTGGTTAAGTATAATTATACATTTTACACTTTCATTAGTTTTATATTTTATATATAAAAAAAAGCTAAACCCTAAAGACTATACTCAGCTATTATTTGGCAGTAATTTAATTAAATTTATAATTTGCCTTTTTTTATTAATTATTTTTTATGTGTTAAATAAAATAGAATTTGCTAAGTTTAGTACCCATTACCTTTTACACTATTTAATATTTACTATTTTTGAGATAAATTATTTATTTAAAACTATAAAACAAAAACAATTTTTAAAATAATATATAATGAAAAAAACTATTTTAAGTATTTTAAGTATAGGCACAATTTGTTTAACTGCACAAGACAATAATTTTAAATTTAACTTAAGTACAAACACACAAACATTTACAAATAAAACAGGAAGTAATATTCAATTTACACCTATAAAACTAATTGATGCAACAGGAATTCAAAATCAAGGTAAAACTGGTACATGTTGGTCGTTTTCTTCGTTATCATTTTTTGAAAGTGAAATGATTAGATTGGGAAAAGGTAAAGATTATAACTTGAGTGAGATGTTTATTGCACATAAAGCCTACCCTTTAAAAGCTGCAAATTATATAAGAATGCATGGTAAAACCAATTTTGGTGAAGGAGGTGGTTTTCCTGATGTAGTAAATGTAATAAAACAATATGGTATGGTGCCCGAAGAAGTTTATACTGGAAAAAAAGATGTTAATGCCTCTCATAATCATCAGCTTTTAGAAACCACAATAAAAAACATATTATTACCAGCAGCAAATGATGCAACACATAATATTGATTTTAATTTTTTAACTAGTATGGTTGATGCAGCTTGTAATCAATATTTAGGCTCTATACCAGAAAAATTTACCTATAAAGGAAAAGAATATACACCAAAAACTTATGCTGAAGCTACCGGTATTAACCCAAATGATTATGTTTATTTAACTTCATTTTCTCATCATCCTTTTTATTCTAAATTTATATTAGAAGTGCCTGATAATTGGAATTGGGAACCAATGTATAATTTACCTTTAAATGAGTTACAAGAAGTAATGAATAGCTCTATAAATAATGGTTATACTTGGGCATGGGCTGCCGATGTTAGTGAAAAAGAATTTATGTTTGCTGATGGTTTAGCCATTGTAACTGAAAAACCGTTTGAATTATTAAATGAATCAGAAAAAAAACAACTTAGTACCGAACCACAAAAACAATTAACAATTACTCAAGAAATAAGACAAAAAGGTTTTGATAATTATGAAACACAAGATGACCACGGTATGCACGCAGTAGGCATTTTAAAAGACCAAAATGGAACAAAATATTTTGCAATTAAAAATAGCTGGGGAACTGATAGAAACACTTGTGGCGGTTACTTTTTTGCAAGCGAAAATTATGCTCTACTTAAAACAACTAGCATAATGATAAATAAAAAAGCAATTCCTCCTGCTATTGCTAAAAAATTAGGTATAATTATTTAATGCATGGTACAACCCATCCAAAAATCTGCAATTAATCGCTTAATACTTGTTGCAGCTCTTGGTTATTTTGTTGATATATACGACCTTGTGCTTTTTGGCATGGAGCGTATTGCTAGTTTAAAAGATATTTTATCAAAATTAAATTTAAATGAAACACAACTAAACGAACAAATAACCACTGTTGGCGCTCAACTTTTAAGTTACCAAATGTTAGGCATGCTTATTGGTGGATTATTTTGGGGGATTTTAGGTGATAAAAAAGGAAGACTAACAGTTCTTTTTGGTAGTATAATTATGTATTCATTAGCAAATATTGCCAATGGATTTATTACTGATACATTTTGGTATGCTATTTTAAGGTTTGTATCTGGTTTTGGTTTAGCCGGCGAATTAGGAGCAGGAATTACCCTAGTTAGCGAATCTATGTCGAAAGAAAAAAGAGGAATTGGTACTACAATTGTTGCATCTGTTGGTTTACTTGGTGCTGTTGTTGCAGGTGTTACTACTATTTTAGTAAACAATTGGCGAGCAAGTTATTTTATTGGTGGTGGTTTAGGTTTATTGCTTTTATTTTTAAGAATTGGTGTTTTTGAAAGCGGAATGTTTGATCACATGAAAAAAGATGAAGGTATTAAAAAGGGAAATTTTCTATTTTTATTTTCAAAATCAAAACTTTTTTTTAAATACTTAAATATTATTTTAATTGCTGTACCTGTTTGGTTTGTAATGTTTTTTTTAGTTCAATTTGCACCAGATATGTGTAAGGCATTAGGTATGACAAATGGGCCTACCGAAGCCAGATTATCAATTATGATTTCATATATTGGTATTACAATTGGTGATGTAGCCAGTGGACTGCTTAGTCAAAAATTAAAATCAAGAAAAAAAGTACTTGCGCTTTTTATTTTTCTAACTTTTTTAATGAGCATACTTTACTATTTATTTGCAAACACAAACATAATTGTTTTTTATACAATAATATTTTTTATTGGCTTTACAACAGGTTATTGGGCTGTATTTATGAGTGCAGCATCTGAATTATTTGGTACTAATATTAGAGCTACCGTTACAACAACAGCACCAAATTTTGTTAGAGGCTCGGTTACAATTATGGCTTTAATTAATGCGTGGTTAAAACCAAACGTTGGCTTAGTTTACTCAAGTATTTACATAGGAATTGTAGTTTTTATTTTAGCATTTATTGCCAATTACTTTTTAGAAGAAACCTTTAGTAAAGACTTAAATTACATAGAAAACTAATTCTATTTTACGGAATACTATTTTTTAATAAAGTAGTGTTATAGGTTTGAATAAATGCATTAAATCTATTTAAAGTTTGTTTATCTAGTGCCGTTTCAAAAGGTAATGGCCTAACCAAATCAGTGTCGTTTTTATAATTATACTTAAATAAACATAATGGAGGTTGAATAACATAATAATTACTGTCATTTAGTACATGATAATTACCATTTGATGTAAAATAAACATACCTACTTTTTTTATCGTTAACAGGCGACCCAAATGAAAAAAATAATTTATTATAACCTAACAATTGCAAAGCACTTGGTAAAATATCCATTTGGCTCATGGTATTAAAATTTATGTTCTTTAAACTATTATCGCTTTTATAAAAAAGTATTGGTATAGCCATATTTCCAACAATAGTTTTATATTAGCTTTTATTAGATTTTGATGCATGATCGGCACTTATAATAAATAAAGTATTTTTAAACCAAGGTGTTTTTTGAGCCGATAAAAAAAATTGTTTTAAAGCATAATCGCCGTAGCCTATACTTTCATGGTTTTCATAAGTTCCTTTTTTAAATTTATTTTGATGTTGTTTTGGAATTGAGTATGGGTGATGCGAACTTAACGTAAATATTGATGTGTGAAAAGGCGTTTTCATTTTATTCATTTTCACAATGCAACTTTGTAAAAAAGGTTCATCATAAATTCCCCAAAAACCATCAAAATCAGCATCGTTATTGTATTCATTTTTTCCATAATACTCATCATATCCAGCTATTTTACTATAACTATCAAAGTTCATTGTACCATTTATGCCACCATGCATAAAAGCAGTATAATACCCCTCTTGTTTTAACAAATTAGCAAAACTATGTTGTTTGTTATTTGCGTATAACGAATTAATTAAAGGGTTATCTGTTAATGAAGGTAAACTGCTTAAAATTGCAGGTATCCCTTCGTTAGAGCGCGTACCGTTAGAAAATGCATTTGCAAATACTAAAGCATTATCCATTAAACTATCTAAAAAAGGCGTGTAGCTTTGCTCTGTATTACCTAATTTTGTATATTCTTTAGAAAAGCTTTCTAAAATTAAAATAACAACATTTTGATTTTTAAAAACACTATCTTTAAATTGATGGAAAGGATTATAATTACTTTTTATATCTTTTTCATTATAAAAATTATAGTTTTCTAATGGTTTTTTATCAATGGTTTTTAATAACGAAAATGGTGTATTTAATGTAACAGGTATTAAATTTGGTAAATTTACATCTGCTCCATTAATCATATCAATTGGAACTCGCTGTAAGCCTCCCCTAATCCCTATTACAACAATTGTAGCGTTTAAAATAAATAATAACAAAACAGAACTAAAAACTGATATTGGTTTTAAATTATACAATTTAATAGTTTCATTTTTTACCGGACTAAGTTTATTATAAAAGTAAGCTAAAAGAAAAGTTAACAAAATAAAAAAAACCAATAACCAACAAAAATCAGCTATATATTGAGGTAATAAATTTTTTAAATCTCTTTGTCAACACACTTGGTCAAACAAATCAGCAGTGCTTCTTTTTTTTATAAATTTAAAATAACCAACATCAATTAAATTTGTTAAAATAAAAATGCCATTTGGAATTATAAAAATTAATTTTAAAAAAATTTGATAGGTTTTATTAAAAAAATAATTAATTGGAATAATTGAACATAAAATAAATAAAGATGATGCCACAAAAACACTAAACACATCAAATCTTAACCCATATAAATTTACTTTTAAGTAGTTTATAAAAGTTATTTCATTAAAAAAAGAAAAATTATAAAATAAAAATAATTGTCTGCAAATGAAATAAACAATTAGCAACAATAACAATCTTTTAAATGTAATTTTTAGTTGATATAAATAAGTTTGAAGCAAAAAATAATTTAATTTAGTAATTTATTTGCAAGCGAATATACATAAAGAATTAGTAACTGTTTTAAAAAAATATTGGGGATATGATAGCTTTCGCCCGATGCAAGAAAATATCATCAATTCAATTTTAAATCAAAACGACACTTTAGCATTATTGCCAACAGGTGGCGGAAAATCAATTTGTTTTCAGGTTCCTGCTTTGGTTTTAGGGGGTACATGTTTAGTAATATCGCCATTAATTGCTTTAATGAATGACCAAGTTCAAAATTTAAAAAAACGTGGAATTTCAGCTGTTGCCATTACTTCTAAAATGAATACTAAAGAAATTGAAATTGCTTTAAATAACGCTGCTCTTGGCCATGTTCAATTTATTTATGTTTCGCCTGAAAGATTACAAAATGAAAACTTTCAAAAAAAAATTGCTTATTTACCTATTACTTTAATTGCGGTTGACGAGGCCCATTGTGTATCTCAATGGGGGTATGATTTTAGACCAAGTTATTTGAATATTGCTGAAATTAGAAACTATTTTGAAAAAGTAAATATTATTGCATTAACAGCATCTGCAACCAAATTTGTTATACAAGATATTCAAGATAAATTAAAGTTTAAAAATCAACAAATTTTCAGACAATCATTTAACCGGCCAAATTTACGTTACGTAGTTCAATTTGAAGATGATAAAATAAACAGATTATTTAAAATAATAAATAACATCAGAGGGTCTGGTATTATTTACACCAGAAACAGAAAACAAACCGAAGATATTGTAAAGATTTTAATAGAAAATAAATATTCAGCAGTTGCTTATCATGCAGGCATTAATTTTAACGAAAGGCAAAACATTCAACAAAAATGGATAAATAATCAAACACAAATTATTTGTGCAACCAATGCTTTTGGTATGGGTATTGATAAACCAGATGTTAGATTTGTTGTTCATTTAGATTTACCAGATAGTTTAGAAGCCTATTTTCAAGAGGCTGGAAGGGCTGGTAGAGATGGCAAAACAGCTTACTCAACTATACTTTTAACCAAACAAGATCAACAAAAATTAATTGATAACTTTAATTTAGCCTACCCTACTATAGATGTTATTAAACAACATTATACTGCAATTTGTAACTATTATCAAATAGCGGTTAATAGTGGAGCTGGCACAGTTTTTGATTTTGAAATTGATACTATTTGTAAAAGTTATAATTTACAAGCAATAATTTTATACAATTGCATTAAATTTTTAGAAAAAGAAAACTATTTAACCATTTTAGATACTGGTTATGAACCAAGTAAGATAATGTTTATCGCTCAAAAAGAAGATGTTTACAATTTCCAAATTAAATTTGAAAAATACGAACCAATAATTAAAGCTATTCTTAGAACTTATGGTGGAATTTTTGAAAATTATATTCCTATAAATGAAAAAGATATAGCATATAAAATTAAACAACCTCTATCTACAACTGTTGATTTTTTAACCCAATTAGATAAACAAAAATTAATTTCATACCTACCTCAAACTACTATACCTAAACTTTTATTTAATAGTAATAGAGTATCACCAAATTATTTTCAAATAAGTAAAGAAAATTATGAGTCTTTAAAACAAAAACATTTAGAAAAAATAAATTCAGTTATAAATTACACCAACACTAATACTATTTGTAGAAACTCACAATTATTAATTTATTTTAACGAAATAGAGTTTAACGATTGTAATTATTGTGATGTATGTATATCCAAAAAACCAAAAGACTTTGTTAGTATAAAAAAAGAAATTTATAACAGATTAAAAAATAACCCTTCTACTCTTCCACAGTTAATTCAAAATTTAAGTGTGTATAATTCAAATACCGTTTTACAAGCTTTTAATGAAATGTTAGATGATGGTAAATTAAATCAAAATGAAGATATTTATTATTTAAATAAAAATGACAAATAAAGATTTTTTTACAAATTATGCTAAACCAGCAACTATTGGATTAGTTGGAGGTACTGCTCTAATTGACAAGAGTATAAGAAAGGCTCAAAAATTTATTACACCTAACAAAATTGAAAGTTATTGGTCTCATGCGTTTATTGTAAATGGCATTAGGCAAGATAACGAAATTTGGATTATTGAATCTGATCTTGAATTTCATACTAAACAAATAAATTTAGGTGTGCAAGAAAACAGAATTAGTAAATATTATAACGAAGCTGAATATCCGAATGTTGCAATTTTAAATTTTAACTTATTAAATAATCAAACAGAGGCTGTAATTGGTCAAGGTTTAAATTTAGTGGCATTAAAAACTCAATACTCTATTAAAGAAGTTTTTGGTGTTTTATACAATACGTTATTAAATGAAAGTAGGTTAAATGAAAATAAATTTAAACAAAAAAACTCGCTATTTTGCTCTGCTTTTGTACAAAACTGCTATAGTAAAATAAATTTAACGCTTAACTCAAATGTTAATGCTTCGCAATTAGCCCCTCACGATATTTATACAAGCAATTTAAATTTTACTTTAAACGAAATAATTAGAACAAAAATTTAAAAATCTAATTTATATTCATTAACTTTGTAGCGCAAAGGTTTTTTACGAAATTTTTAAGTAAAAATTAAAAGGGAATAACGTGAAAATCGTTAACAGTTCCCGCTGCTGTAAGTTCTTTTTAGTTAATATCAATCTAAAGTCACTAACCAAGGTTGGGAAGACGATATTAACTGGAACAAGTCAGAAGACCTGCCTTTCATTAAAATTAATTAAACTTCGGGGGGTGAGTTTAACTAAGAAAAATTTGAAAAAGAAAATACATAATTACAAGTTAAGTAGTATTAAACTAATACTTCTATATTATATATTATTATTTAATGGTTTATTTCATTCGGTAATTTGTAAAGCACAAGACACCACTAAATTAAATGAAATTGAAGTAGTATCCATTAAACAAACTCAAAATTTAAACAAAACTATAATAATTGATAGTAGTGCTTATTTTAATAATCAACACAAATCAATTGGCGAAATTTTAGCCAATTACTCAACAATTTTTATTAAAAATTATGGTAATGGAGCTATAGGTACAACCTCATTTAGAGGAGGAAACGCAAACCAAACTGCAATTTTATGGGAAGGAATAAACATTAAAAATACAATGTTGGGTCAAACAGATTTAAGTTTAATTCCATCTGTATTGTTTAATAACATTAGTATAAATTATGGTGGTTCAAGTGGTTTATGGGGTAGTGATGCTGTTGGTGGAAGTGTACAATTGTCTTCTAAAAATACTTTATCTAAAAATGGCTATATCTTAAATTCTAGTCTATCAACAAATTCAATTAAAGGATTAAATGCAACAACAGGATTTGAAACTAAAAACAATAAATGGTACAGTAACACAAAAATTTATCTTACTCAAACTAAAAATAAATACAATTATATAGATACAATGGTTTCTAAAAACCCTATAACCGTTAGTCATGCTGCATATTCTAACATTGGTATATTGCAAAATTTAAAATTTACAATTAACCGATTTCAAAAAGTTGGCATTAATATATGGTTAAATCAAAACGATAGGCAAATACCTAATTATAATCCTCTCTTTACAAGCAAACAATACCTGTTTGATAGGAATTTAAAATCTCTCCTTCAACATAATTTTCAAAAAAATAAATTTTTAAGTAATACTAAATTAGCTTTTATAAGAGATGTTTTAAATTATACCGATAGTTCGTCTCAAATTTTTAGTAATAGCCTTGTTAACAATCTTATACTTGATAATGAAACTAAGTATATTATATCTGAAAAACTGTCCTTACAATCGGGCTATAATATTAGTAACAGTAAAGCAAACACTAAAAATTACATCAATAATGCACAATTAAACAAATTAGGAATATATGGCATGTTAACTTATAATATGTTTCGTAAAATTACTTTAGCAATTGTATCTCGTTACGAAGCATCTAACTACACTAAAATACCAATTACCGGAAATTTAAATTTAAATATTCAGCCAATTACTAATTTTAATTTAAAATTAAATGCAGCAAAAGTATTTAGGCAACCTACCTTAAATGAAATGTTTTGGTATCCTGGTGGAAACCCAAATTTATTACCAGAAAATGGTTACAGTTATGATGGCGAAATTAGTTATCAGTTAAACAACACTAATTTTAATTTTTATAGTTCGTTAGCTGCTTATTATAAAACAATTAATAATTGGATTTTATGGTTGCCCGGAGAAAATGGTAATCCTACTCCAAAAAACATTCAACAGGTTATTAGTAAAGGCACTGAAACAACTTTTAAATTAAGTTATAAACTAAACAACATTAAAATTGGATTACAACTTTTAACACATTATTGCCTATCTACTATCCAACAACAAAAACAAGAATTTAATAACTCCATTAACAAACAATTAATTTATACACCAAGATATACCGGTAACTTAAATGGATTTATTATAATTAAAAATTTAAGTTTATATATAACCAACCAATATGTTGGATATAGATTTACAAGTAGCGATAACAGTACTTGGTTAAACCCTTATTATGTGTCATCAATTAAATTAAATTATTTACTAAACAATAAAAACAACACTTTAATAAATTTATTTATTTGCGCACAAAATGCATTTAATTACAACTATCAAATAGTTGAAAACAGACCAATGCCATTAAGGTATTTTGAAATTGGAATTAACTTAAACTTTAATAAATCAAAACAATAAATAAATAATAAACAATAAAAAAACACAATGAAAAAAACAATTACATCTATTTTAACAGGATTAGCATTTATAGTAAATGCACAAACAGTTGAAACTTTTGAAAGTTTTACTTTAGCTCCTAGTAGCTTTTATAAAGATACTAATAGCGTTGCCTTTACAACATCAAACGCAACATTTAGACACGTTTGGACAAACGGATCTTTTGCCTATTGGAGCGGAGGGTTTTCCTACACTAATCTTAAAGATTCGTCAAACGGAAATTTCTCTAATTTATATAATTGCAGAGCATTAAATGGATACAATAATTCTAATTTATATGTAACAGGTCAAAACAACGGAATAATAAAATTAAATTCACCTAATAATGTTGTTGATGGTTTTTATTTTACAAACACAACCTATGCGTATAAATCAATGAAATTTGGCGATTCGTTTGCTAAAAAATTTGGAGGTACATCAGGAAACGACCCCGATTATTTTAGAGTAATTGTAAAAGGGTACAAAAATGGCGTAGTAAATCCTGATACAGCCGTTTTTTATTTAGCTGATTACAGGTTTACAAATAACGCATCAGATTATATTGTTGAAGGTTGGCAATATGTAAACACAAGTAATATTGGACAAGTAGATAGTATAAAATTTGTAATGCAAAGTAGCGATGTTGGTTCGTTTGGAATAAACACTCCTTTATTTTTTAGTTTAGATAATTTTACAACATCTCAAAGTTTTGTTGGTATAAACGAAATTTCAAAAACATTAAATGTTGAAGTTTATCCTAATCCTACTAATGGAATTTTAAATATTAAAAACAATTCAGATTCAAAAATTACAGCTACAATTTATAACCAATTAGGCCAACAATTAAATAGTTTAGAGTTAAAAAGTAACAACAACCAAATTAACTTTAATAACTTTAACAAGGGAATTTATTTTATAAATTTAACTGATGAAAAAAATACAATTACCAAAAAAATAATTTTAAATTAAAATGAAATTTTACTTTGTGCGATTTACTATTGCAATTTTGTTTTTTGCTTGTGTTAAAGATAAACCAACACCTTTACCACAAGAAAATGTAACACTAACAGACTCTAAAAAAGTTTACATTATAAATGAAGGCGGATTAAACGATAACAAGTCTTCGGTTTCCTTATTCGACCCAAGTAATAATGCTGTTATAGAAAATTATTTTGCCAATCAAAATAACAATCAATTATTGGGTAGTATTGCACAAAGTTTATCTTATTTTCAATCAAATTATTACATTGTAATTAATAATTCAAATAAAATAATAGTTTGCAACAATCAATTTAAAAAAACTGGTCAAATTTCGGGTTTAAATTCACCACGGTACTTTTTACCAGTTAGTAATCAAAAAGCATACGTAAGCGATTTATATGCCAATCAAATTCATATTATTGATTTAAATACAAATATAAAAACCGGCAGTATAAATTGTAATGGTTGGACAGAAAAAATGGTAATGTTATACAATAAAGTGTTTGTAACAAACAATAAACGCAACTATATGTATATAATTAATGCAATAAATAACACAATTACCGATAGTGTATTTGTTGGTAAATTTGCAAGTAGCATGGTAATTGATCGCTATGATAATATTTGGATATTAGCATCGGGAGAACAAAGTACATCTTCGCCAGCACAATTAACTAAAATAGATGCATTAAATTTAAATACTATAAAAACATTTACATTTAATCAAGGGCAATCTCCTAATAATTTATGCTTAAATAAAACTAAAGACACTTTATATTATTTAAATAATGGTGTTTTCAGATTAAGTATAACTGATACTCAACTCCCTCAAAATGCTTTAATATCAGCAGGTTCAAAACTTTTTTATGGATTAGGAATAAACCCAAACAACTACAATATTTATATTGCAGATGCCATTGATTATGTGCAAAAATCTAATATTTTTATATATAACACATCTGGTACATTACTTCATAATTTTAAAGCAGGTATAAATGCAAATGGGTTTTATTTTGAACAATAAATCTATTAGCCAATATTTTTGCGTTAGAAATTTGTAGTGGGCATCAAAAACTCAATTAAACCCAGATTTTGGCTCTTAATAGGATTTCTAATACATAAAATGGGTTTAAAACTTAAAACTTAAACCATTCCTGTAAATGTAAGTAAGGTTTGGAACACGTAATGGTTGTTGGGTATCTAACAATAAATTTATTCCTGTTCTAAAATTAAACCTATTAGTAATTATAATTTCCAAAACATTATCACTTGCAATTCTATAATCATTAAAATCGGCTAAATTTGGTTGATAATAAGTTGTGCTCACAAAATCAATTTTTTTTAAATCAATATTAAAACTAACATAGGCACTTATTCTATTATTAAATTCTCTAATAGAATCATTATTCTGGACTTGAAATTCGTACATATACAAACAAGCAGCATACATTTTAAATTTAGGTTTTTTCCAAATTTTAATTCTCGGACCAGTTCCTGCCAAATTTCTATTATTTAATTGTAATGCTAAATTATATTGTTTTTGCAAAAATGCCTCCCAAGTAAACCTATTGGCAATTTTATAGTTATAACGTAGGTGTTGAAAACCTGAGTTTACAAAATCTTGTTTACCTGCTTTAAAAAAACTTAAATCTGAAATAGCTAAAATCCTATTTTTATTATGTACATATTGTGCATGTATATTTAAACCCAAAATTAAAACTTGTTGTACATTTTGATTAATATTAAAATTAAAATCTGTTCTTCCAACAAAACCATTAGTGTCTTTTAAAAACCGCTTACCCTCAATATTTACAACCTGTGCTTGAGTTAAAGTGGAAAAAAACAATATAAACAAAATAAAAAATCTCATTTTTGCAAAAATAATAATTGTTTTAAGCAATATTTATTTTATATATTTGTTATGATGAAAACTTATAATAAATATTTTATATTGCTAATAATTTGTTTTTACAACACTTTTAATGCACAAGTACTAATTACTAACAATTTAACTTCAAATATAGCTCCAAATACAGACTTAAAGCTTGAAATTAAAATAAACAAAGGTGCAATTGCAAATTTCTCAAAATTTCAAATTGATGTTCCTAATGGTGTAACTGTAAAGGAAGGCGACAGTAAAACTGGAAATTTTACGTTTGAAAATAACAGAGCAAAAATTGTTTGGGTTAGTATTCCTACTGATTCAGAATTTATAATAAGTATGACTATAAACACAGGTGCACTTAATGGCTCACAACAATTTTTCCAAAAATTCTTTTATTTAGACAATGGCGTTAAAAAAGAAGTAGAAGTGGAAGCTCAAACTGTAAATTTTGTACCTGAAGGTTCTAAAGAATTAGCGAGTTTAAGTGGTAGTTCAAACGCTAATTCAAATAACAACTCTACAACTGTTGCTAACAATAACACAACATCAACTTCGGGCACTTCAAATACATCAACAAACCCAACAAATAACACAACAGAAACACCAACTGTAGCAACAAATACAAGCACAGAAACAACAAACAACTCTACTACATCTACTAATAACACAACTGCAAACACCAATAACACAACAACTGAAACTGTTGCAAAAACAACAGATAATAGTGTTAATAATCCTACTAATACAAACACTAATTCAACCGTTAGCAATTCAAATACTGGCAATTATAATTACCGTATTCAGCTTGGTGCATTTACTGCAAGTCCTCAAAAAAGTAAATTTAACGCTGCCGGTAAGGTTCAAATAGTTAATGAAAATGGATTTTTTAAAGTTTTATGTGGTAATTTTTCTAGTAAAGATGAAGCTAATAAAAAATTAAACAGCTTAAAAAGTTCAGGTTTAGATGGTTTTGTGGTAACCTATCAAAACGGAACAAGAGTAAAATAAATTTTTTATTCACTTAACATTTTAACTGCCTGTACAACATATAAACCTGCAGTTTCAGTTCTCAATCTTGCATCACCTAAACTTACTGAATGGTATTTTTTTTCATTTGCTAAATTTATTTCATTTTCTGAAAAATCACCCTCAGGTCCTATACAAAATAAAGTGTTATTATTCTTAAAATCAAATGTTTTTAAAGGCTTTTTATCCAAATTTGCACAATGAGCAATTAGTAAATTAGAGTAATTATGGTTTAAGTTTAAAAAAACATTAAAATCAATTAAATCATTTATTTTAGGAATTGTTACTCTTAAACTTTGTTTTACAGCAGACTCAACAATTTTTAAAACTCTATCCAATTTAATATTTACTCGTTCGCTATTAGTACATTTTAAAAAAGTTACTTCATTTATACCAATTTCAACAGCTTTTTCTAAAAACCATTCAATCCTATCCAATTGTTTTGTTGGTGCAATGGCAACATGTAAATAATTATTGCTAATGTTGTTAGATTTAATTTCCTTTAATAATTTAGCTTCGCACTTTTTTTCATTTAAAAAAGTAATTGTGCATAACCACATTTTTTCTTTGCCATCAATTACAAATATTTCGTCGCCAATTTTTTTGCGTAACACTTTATAACAATGCCAACATTCATCTTCCCTTAAAAAAGCAACATCGTTTATAATATTTGCAATAAAAACATTCACACCATAAATTTAACTATTTTTGATATGTGAATTATCTAGCACACGCATATTTATCAAACAATAACAAAAACTTAATTTTAGGTAATTTTATAGCCGATCATATTAAAGGTAATAATTATAAAGAATACCCTAATGAAATAATTAACGGTATATTATTACACAGAAAAATAGACACATTTACCGACCAACATCAACAATTTAAATTGGCAAAAAGATTTTTTTATGATGGTTTCGAAAAATACTCGGGTATATTAATAGATATTTATTTTGACTATTTTTTAGCTAAAAATTTTACCGATTATTGTACAATAAATTTACCTAGTTTTACCAAACAAGTATATAGTATTTATGATGATTTTAAGGGAGAAATGCCAAAAAGTGGTCAAAATTTTTTTAATTATATTTTAAAAACCGATTTATATAATACTTATGCCAATATTGATGGGATTGAAAAGGTATTATTACATCTATCTTACCGTATTAAACATGGCATACTTTTAAACGAATCAATAAAAATTTTTATACAAAACGAAAAAGAATTATTTAATTGCTTTACTATACTTATTAATGAAATAACAGCAGAATTAACCTCTAACACCAATGGATTTTATAAATAAAGAAATAATAGATTATTGCTTAAAAATGAGTACTTCTGAAACAGAATTACTTAATAAGGTAAATAGACAAACACACTTAAAAACTACACAACCGCGCATGTTAAGCGGGCATTTACAAGGTAATTTTTTAAGTATTTTATCTAAATTAAAACAACCTCTTAATGCCTTAGAAATTGGTGTTTTTACTGGTTATTCGGCGCTTTGTATTGCAGAAGGATTAGCTAAAAACGGCACTTTGTACTGTATTGATAATAATGAAGAAACTAACCTCATTGCTCAAAACTATTTTAACGAATCTATTTACAAAAACAATATTAAACTTATACAAGGCAATGCACTTAACATAATTTCAACGCTTAATACTAATTTTGATTTGGTTTTTATAGATGCTGATAAAAAAAATTACATTAATTACTACAATACAGTTTTTGATAAAGTAAATAAAGGAGGATTAATTATAATTGATAATGTACTTTGGAGTGGTAAAGTTATTACCAACGCCACTGATGAAGATACCAAAACATTACAACAATTAAATTTGTTAATTTCTAAAGATAATAGAGTAAAAAGCCAGTTGTTACCGCTAAGAGATGGTTTGTTTTTAATTGTTAAAAACTAAATAACATTTAGATAAATTTTGTTTATTAAACTATATTTTTAATTATCTTTGATATAATATAAATTGAAGCTTTTACCTAAAATATTATTTTTTTCATTTATCCTTTTATCTTCAGGGATAATGGCACAACGATTTGCTGATCAAGTACAACTAATTAGAAGTTACATTAAAAAAGATTTATGAGATACTACTAAAGGTATTGTAATGTACAATAAGCTTTTAGAAGCCATTGGAGGCGATTCAGTAACATTTAATAAAGCTGGATATAACTTACAAGGTTGGAATGAAGATTATTACATGAGCGGTAAGCTTCTTCATAGAGGTTATTATATTGATGGAAAAGTAATTGTTTTTAAAAATTTTTTTGAAAACGGTCAATGTGAACGTACAGTTGTTAACCCAGACCCATTAAGGTGTAATTTTGAAATATTTTACGAAAATGGCAAACCTCGAAAACAAGTTTTTTATTATAATGGTTTACCACAAAAAAAATACGAATATTTTAACTCTGGTCTCCCTAAGTACGTAGAAGAAAACGAAAAAGAAATGAAATTCATTACCTTACGTAAAAATTTTTATAGTAATGGTCAGCCTCAAAGTACTTTAGAACTAACAGACGAAAAAAATCAGAAATATAAAATGGCAGATTATTATCCTAATGGTCAAATAAAATCAGAAGGAAATTTAATTTATTCATCAGAAAAAAAAGGCTATTTAAAAGAAGGAAACTGGCAATACTACGATCAATCGGGTAAATCTAAAAAAACAGAAAAACCAAACAAAGACGTTATAATTACGTTTTAATAATCTTTCCTTTATGAAACATTACTCTACACATGCAATTGATATGCTTACTAGGCATTGTTTAAAAGACACAGTGGGATTTAATTGGTTGATGAATAATAATTACCCCGAATTATTAGCTATAATTGATGCAGTTAGAGATGATAAAAAAGCATTTCAATATTTAATGAAAGGTAAACATTTTGTACTTGCTGCTTTTGTAAACGCAATTTGGGAAGACCAAGCAGCATTTAAGTTTTTAATGGATGCTAAAGCCTTTGAGTGGGCTGCTTGCGCAAATATTATTAACGGAGATGATAATGCAGAAATAGCCTTAAAAAAAGCAAATAAAGAACATTTTGTTCTTTTGGCTCATGCTATACAAAGCAGAATTCACGAAGATGGGGATAGAAATATGAGTCCTTGGGGGGTAATGAAAAATTTATTAAATATAAAAGAAGCAATTAAAAAAACTAAAGACTAATTTACAATTATGCGAATAGTTGATACAATACAACATCCTGCCATGATGATTACCATTTTTCAAATGAACGACAAGTATCAAGTAAAATTTGAAGCAGGCCCAATGGAACAAACTTTTAAATTTAAAGTAGATGATGTTGGTAATTTAGAAAACTTAAAAAAGAAAATAACTTCTGAATTTATTGAAACAACCTATTTTCGATTTAACGATATGTTTAATAGCTTAAAAAGCATATAGTTTATTGCAAATGTTATTTTTTTTAATATATTTGCTTTTATAACCTTATTATTAAATTTAAAAACATGAAAAAATCTACAATTATTGTATTAACTTCTGCTTCTGCCCTATTATTTTTAGGTAGTTCATTTAAAAAATTAAAGCATCAATCTGGTATTGATGGGTACTCTGGCGGACCAGGAGAATCAACATGTACTTCATGCCATGGTAATAGTGGCGGATCTAGCACATTAATTATGAGTACTCCTACTTTTTCATCTAATACATACGTTCCGGGTCAAACTTATACAATTACAGTTCGTGTGGCAAACGGTAGTTTAACACACTTTGGTTTTGATTGTACTATTCTTAACTCTTCTAACGCTGATGCTGGTACCATGCAAAATCCTGCATCTAACACTAAATTTGTTGTAAATAGTGGAAACAGCAGAAAAAATGCCACTCACAATGGTGTGTTTAATGCTGGCGGTACAGTTGGAAATTTTACGTTTGAATGGGTTGCTCCTGCATCTGGCCAAGTTAGATTTTTTGCCGCAGGTAATACCGTTAACAATAATGGTGCAAACTCAGGAGATTTAGTAAGCCAAACAAGTATGACTTTAAATGCATCTGGTTCGGTAAATATAAAAGAAAATGACCCTGTAAGTGCTTTAAATATTTATCAAAATATTGCTTTTAATTCATTAAACTTATCTTACTTCAAATCTACTAAAGACGATTTATCACTTTCTATTTACGATTTAAATGGTAAAGAAGTAATGAGTAAATCATTAATTAACCAAGAAAATGGTCAAGTTCAAAACTCTGTTAAATTAAATGATTTAGCTGCAGGTGCTTATTTTGTAGGCTTAAAAAACAATACAGCTGTGGTTGCTAAAAAATTGGTTGTTTTACAATAAAATTCATTTAAAAAAAATTACAAAGCCCAATCAATTAATTGATTGGGCTTTGTTGTATAATTAATAATATGGGGTTTAAATTAAAAAAGGGTAAGCTACTTTCATCGCACCGCTACAACCACTTACCCTTGCTCCGTTCCCAGCCTGGGGGATTCAGCAGGAGCTGGTCGTGAAAGACTTACCCGCGGCAAAATTAACAATTATTTTTATTATTAATAAAAAAATATCAAATTTGTTTAGCTACTGTAACTATATTTGTCAAGTTTTATGGATATATCATTAGTAATACCATTATATAACGAGCATGAATCTTTACCCGAGTTACATGATTGGATAGTTAAAGTAATGCAACAGCATAATTTTTCTTATGAAATTTTATTTATAGATGATGGTAGTAAAGATAATTCGTGGGAAGTTATCGAAACAATTTCTAAAAACAATAAATCTGTTAAAGGTATTAGGTTTCAAAGAAATTATGGCAAATCTCCAGCATTACATGTAGGTTTTGAAGCTGCAAAAGGAAAAGTTGTAATTACCATGGATGCAGACTTACAAGATAGTCCTGATGAAATACCTGAACTTTATAACATGATTATAAACCAAGGCTTTGATGTTGTTAGTGGTTGGAAACAAAAAAGATACGATAATACATTCACAAAAAATTTACCAAGCAAGCTTTATAATTACACCAATAGGTTAATAAGTGGAATAAAACTACACGATATGAATTGTGGCTTAAAAGCTTACAAAAACAAAGTAGTAAAAAGTATTGAAGTATATGGCGAAATGCATCGTTTTATACCGGTTATGGCTAAAGCTGCAGGTTTTAATAAAATTGGTGAAAAAGTAGTTCAACATCAAGCAAGAAAATATGGTGTAAGCAAATTTGGCTGGAATAGATTTATAAATGGTTTTTTAGACTTATTAACCATTACTTTTATGAGCAAATTCGGTAAAAAACCAATGCACTTTTTTGGATTAATAGGAACTTTATTATTTATATTAGGCTTAGGTTTTTCATTTTATTTAGGTTTAAGTAAATTGTACCATACATTTATAATTCATAAAGTAGCAAGGTTAATAACTGAAAGGCCATCATTTTACTTAGCTTTAACTTGAAAGATCATTGGAAGTATGATGTTTTTAGCAGGATTTATAGGCGAATTAATTTTAAGGAATAGCACCATTAGAAATAATTATTTGATTGAAGAAAAACTCAATTTAAATGATTAATCAAAACCAAAAAAAAAGAGAACCAAGAATTAGTTTAAGCCCTGAACAAGTTGCTCAACTTAAAAAAATTAAACGTAATAAAGAGGTTAAAGCAATAACTAATTTTAAAAAAACAATTGGTTACAAATGGTTAAATATTATTTGCATTTTAAGTTTTGTAATTTATATTGAATTTATACTTTGTTATATTGGCCCTTGCAATTATAGTGTTTTTGAAATCAACAATGTAAATATAAACTACTCAGGCAAAATTAATTCTAAACAACAACCGCAAATTTCAACATTAAATGTAACTGATAGGCAAAATAATATCACAACCCTAGTTATTGATGATTTTATTGAAATTCCAGAAGTAGGTAGTAAATTTAATATTGGAAAAGATTTTATTTTTGGTAAACCAATTAAAGCTAATATTCAAGGTTATGATACTAGTTTTAGAATTCAAAGGTTTAGTCCTATTTTGTTTTTATCGTGTTTTTTAAGTGTATTATGTATTATTTTATATTCTTACAATCTTAACCATCAATCATATTCATTAATTGCTTTAAGTTTAATAAATTCAATAGCGGTTTTAGCTTTTTGCTTTATATAAACTCAAATTATGAATAATAGATTATTCAAAATTTTCGGTAATGTTTTCTTTTTTACGTTGTTTTAGTTTAAACGGATTTTCCCAAATTACATCAACAGCAAAATAATTAACCGAATACGCTTGTTTTATTCCTACTCTATTATACATATATCCAACACTATAAATTAAAGGTAATTTTTGTGGTGAAAATGAATAATAAAAAGTAAATCTACTTTCTCTATAATTAAAATCTGTCCATGTATTAGGAGAATAGTTTTTACTTATTGAAAAAAGTTGTTCTGATCCTAAACTAATTTTATGTACTTTATTTTTATCGAGATTAACAGTTAATTGTAATCTAAATCGAGTTCTAAATTGAAAATCTTCATTAATATTGGTAAATGTAGGTGAATAATATTTTCTAAATTCTTGCCTAATTGTTGGAACAAACTTTATCAAACGTGTTTTGTAGATATATGAAAATCGACTATAAACTCTATATTCTTGTTTATAATTGGGGCTTTCATAATTATAAGGCGCTGTTTTAAAATATTCATCTTGCCTACGATAACTAAATGCTGCTGAATATTGCCAATTTTTATCAAACTTATGATAAAACTCTTGAGTTAAAACAAGTATTGCCGATTTAAATAATGGATCATAATTATCAGGGTTACTTTTACGACCCATTCCAACATAAGTCATAGATTGCCATTCTTTTAATGTATCAAACTCTTGTCTTAATCCAAAAGCAAACCAACCAGCAGAATTTCCAACACCTAAACCAGGAGGACTAATTTGTGAATTCAAAAAATTTGAACAAAGCACACACAAAAAAACAATTTTAATACTAAGGTTAATTTTCACTTAAAAATAAAATTAAAACTAAACAATTTAAAATCAAATTTAAATATTTAGCTTTCAACAAATTTTATATTAACAAAAATTAAAACTAAATTTTTAAGAATTAAGTTATACCGCTTTGATTTAATAACTATCCTATAATCAGAAATAAACTTTCTTGGAGGCGGCATTACCATTGTAAAATTATAAAATAGCTTTGGGCTATTTTATAATTACAATTGGTATTATTTATAAATTAATGCAACAGCATAAGCATTTACACCTTCTTGCTTACCAACATAACCAAGTTTTTCGTTAGTTGTAGCTTTAATTGAAATTTCATCAACACTTACTTTTAATATAGGTGCTAAAATATTTTGCATTTCTGTAATATGCGGATTTATTTTAGGTGCCTCTATACTGAGCGTAGCATCAACATTACCAACTTTAAATCCTTTATCAAGTAATAATTGTACAACTTCTTTTAAAA
>CAZAPH010000041.1:0-22423 GCA_964487105.1 uncultured Akkermansia sp. | reverse complement strand
TTTTTCTTTAGCAAGTTTTTCGGCTTCTGCTTTAGCTTTTGCATCTGCCTCCGCTTTGGCTTTCGCTTCAGCATCTGCTTTTTGTTTAGCAAGTTTTTCTGCTTCTGCTTTAGCTTTTGCATCTGCTTCTGCTTTGGCTTTTGCTTCGGCATCTGCTTTTTCTTTAGCAAGTTTTTCTGCTTCTGCTTTAGCTTTTGCTTCAGCCTCCGCTTTGGCTTTCGCTTCAGCATCTGCAATTAATTTATTTATATTATTTATTTGATCTTTTGGATAACTTTCTTCGGGTTTAATAGTTGACGCTTCTTGGTAACTTGCTATAGCTGCTTGCCATTCCTTTTTTTGAAATTGTTTATCACCATTTTTTAATGCTGTTTGATAATTAGCTTCTTTGTTTTTTGCATTTTGTATCGCTGCTCTTTCTAACTCTTTTAATTGTGCTAATGCTCCTTGTACTTGATTAAAATAAGCTTCATCATAATCCATATTTTGACTACTGGTATTATAATTTACTTTAAGTAAAGTTTGATTTAAAACTGAATAGTCAATACCCTTTTGCAGTTCAAATAAACTAATACCATCAACTTTAAATGACATTTCTCTTGCGTCATCTGGAATACCAATTGTGGAAATTTCGAATTTTTTAGTACAAAGTTGAGGTTTTGAAACCGTTATTTGATAATTAAATCCATAAGGTAAATCTAATCGAAGTTTACCATCATCGCCGGTTACAACTGTTTTAAAAGGCTTACCATTTTGAAGAATATTAATATTTGCACTACCTGTACCTTTACCGTCTTTTTCAATTTTAGTTTCAAATCTAACTGTTTTATCTTGAGCAAATAAATGCAAGTTTAAGCCAATTATAAAAAGGAATACTATTGCTTTTTTAAACTTCATTAACTTTAAATTTGAACAATTAAATTAAGTCTTAAATTTACAATAAAAATACCAAATTTGTTGTGAAAATGTTAACCTCTGTTAATTACAGTTATTGGGAATTAAAACACTATTTTAATAAATTCGATTTTATTGTTGTAGGAAGCGGTATAGTAGGTTTAAATACTGCTTATCAATTAAAGAAAAACAATAGAAAAAGTAAAATTTTAATTTTAGAAAAAGGAATATTGCCTTTTGGAGCAAGTACTAAAAATGCCGGATTTGCTTGTTTTGGAAGTGTAAGCGAATTAATTGATGATATTAAAAACAGTAATGAAAAAACAGTATTTGAAACTTTAAAGATGCGCTGGGAAGGGTTGCAGTTATTAAAACAAAATTTAGGAGAAAAAAATATGTTATATAAAGGATTTGGTGGAACAGAATGGTTTTCGACTAAATTTGAATATGAAACTAATTTAAATCAAATCAATTATTTAAATAAATCTATTGAAGATCTTATAGGGTTAAAAAGTACATTTAACCGAAGTGAAAATTTTGTTAAAAATAAAATTTATGGCGCAATTAAAAATAAACACGAAGGTCAAATTGACACTTCTTTAATGATGTATAATTTAACAAGTTTAGTTAGAAGTTTAGGTATTGAAATTTTAAATAATGTAAACGTTTTAAATATTTATTCTACCTCCAACTCGGTTCAATTACATACAACAGTTGGCGATTTTAATTGTTCAAAATGCGTAGTGGCAGTTAATGGTTTTGCAAACTACTTATTAAAAAAGTTAGATGTTAAACCGGCAAGAGCTCAAGTTTTAATAACAAAACCAATTAAAAATTTAAAGTTGAAAGGTACATTTCATTTTGATAAAGGCTATTATTATTTTAGAAATATAGATGAAAGAGTTTTATTAGGTGGTGCTCGAAATATAGATTTTGAGACAGAAACTACAGATAAATTTGAATTAAATTTAAAAATTCAAAAAAAATTAGAAATATTTTTGAAAGAAACAATTTTACCCGAAACAAATTTTGAAATTGAACATAGATGGTGTGGTATAATGGGAGTAGGAAATGAAAAAAAACCAATAATTGAATTTGTAAATAAAAATGTTTTAGCTGCTGTTAGAATGGGAGGTATGGGTGTTGCAATTGGAAGTGCAGTAGGGTTAAAAGCTGCTCAATTAATAGCTAAAAGTTAAGGTAATAATCTTTTGTTAAATTTTTATACTCTTCAGTATAATCAAAGTGGTGGTGGTTTTCAATTACTAAGGTAGTTTCTGTATAACTGTTTTTTTTAAATTCAAATTGCATTAAATGTCTTTTTTCAGTAATTGCATCGGGTTTAGTTTTTACTCTTAGTAATTTAGTTAAATAAAAAAAGTGTTGGTTAGCTATAGTAACAAAAACTTCAGCTTCTTGCTTGGGTAAAATTAAACAAAACCTTCCGTTTGGATTTAATAAGTTTAAAACTCCGGAAATTAATTCCTCAAAAGGTAATGTTTCAGCATGTCTTGCTAAACTACGCGGTTGATTATTTATTTTAACGGAATTAGGATAAAAAGGAGGATTACTAACAATTAAATCAAACTTAAGTGTTGTACTAGAAGCAAAATTTTGAAAACTTGTATGTAAAATTTGAACGTTTTTTGAAAAAGAACAATTTAAAACATTTTCTTGTGCTTGTTCTGTACTATTCTTATCAATATCAATAGCTGTTATACTTGAGTTTGTTTTTTGTGCTAACATTAGTGCAATTACTCCAGTTCCGGTACCTATATCTAAAATGTTTTTTTCATTTAAAGGATTTACCCATGCACCTAATAGTACAGCATCTGTATTAACCTTCATTGTACATTTATCTTGTTTAATTGAAAATTTTTTAAATACAAACGAATCGCCACTCATAATTTTACTCTATGAAGATAACAATGATTTAATAATTACAGTAATTTTTAATTAGAATTTACTTCTTAATCTCGCTTTTGAACGACGTTTTTGTTTAAAAATGTACCCAACGGTTAACTCTATACTCATGTATGAGTCTAAATTTTTATCTCCTCGCTGAGCTGCATTTCCTGAAGCATCTGGTGCCGTTGCGCCACTTATATTACCAAGACTTGGATCGGCATATTTAACTGAATTAGGACCATAAGCTGCTGCTAACAAAACGGGGTCGTAATAGGTTTTACTTACATCATCTATATAGTCTGTAAAAGTTTTACGCCATGCAAATTCTAAACCTACACTCCATTGTTTTTGAATTACTAATTTATAATATACTCCAAATGGAATTGCAATTGAGTAATTACTGTAATTTTTTGGTCCGCCAGGTAATCCTTGCCCTTCGGTATGTAATGGTTTTAGTTTAGTGCCATCTTTTGCTTTTGGGTTAAAGTAAAAAGCAGATACGCCAACAAAACCAAAAAAGGCATGGTCGTTTGCTTTCATTCTTCTTGAAAGTGTTCTTTTAATACCATAACGGTTACCTGCCTTAGAGCTGTTATATCCAATTTCTATACGTCCACCTAGTTCAAATAAATTTGTTTTAAAACTAAGATTTCTATTATTTCTATAAATTTCAGTTGTTGCAGCATCATCTCCTTTTAATCTTAAATAATTAAATTTAACTGTACCCGCTAACCATCTTTGAAATTTGTATCTGTAGCCTGCACCAAAAGCTGTACGAGTTTGATTAAAATCTAGATCAACAGGACTAAAATCTGTTCCAATTTTATTTCGCCCACCTAAATCACCTAAAAACGATGCAGCTCCAGAACTTATAAAAACTTCTTTTTTGTACTTTTTCCAATCTCCTGGTCTGGAAAAATTTTGACCAGAATAAAAAACAGGAATAGAAATAAGTAGTATAACTATCTTAATTAAGTGTTTAAACATTAATACTTTACTAAATTACAAAAATTAATTTAATTTGCAATAATTAAGTATGTTTTTAAACGGAAATTTTTCTAAACTAATTTAGATGTTTTGTTAAATTTAATTCGTTACTCAAAAAATTCATCATTAAAATTAATTAAATAAACGCGCTCTGTTGCTCTTGTAACTGCTGTATAAAGCCACCTGATATATTCTGAATTTATGTTTTCTTTTGTTAAATAGCCTTGGTCGATAAAAACAATAGGCCATTGGCCACCTTGAGATTTATGGCAAGTTACAGCATAGGCTAGTTTTACTTGTAAAGCATTGTAAAAAGGACTATTTTTTAAATATTGAAACTTTACATATTTATTTGTTTCGTTTGCAACATCGGCAATTATATTTTCATATAAAATATTTTGTTGTTCAGACGAAAGGTTTGCTTGATCTGTATATAAAGTTGATAAAAGAAGTTTAACATCAATAGGAGGAATATCGTAGTCAATAAGTTTAATTTCACAATCGCAAAAATCAAAGTTGTACAAATTTGTTTTTGATTTAATTTTTGTAACTTCGGCTATATCGCCATTTGCAATAAAGTTAGTTTCGTTATTTGTTTTAGGTAACCAAAAATAATTATTTTTTACAATCATAATTTTATCTCCGGTGTTTATTTCATTTTCAAGATATTTAATCCTATTGCGGTAGGTTTGATTAAATTGAACAGCTCGTTTATTGCTTCTTGTAATTA
Organism: uncultured Akkermansia sp.; assembly: GCA_964487105.1. GTDB lineage: Bacteria > Bacteroidota > Bacteroidia > B-17B0 > Aurantibacillaceae > Aurantibacillus. Next base: position 17,904 of record CAZAPH010000041.1, on the reverse strand, counting down.
TAATTATATTTTCTTCTCCAAAATTATTAATACATGTATTTAGTGTATCTTCTAAATCTTCGCCATTTAAGCGAATTAAATCTGAAGATGTTTCGAATTTTGGAATTTTAAAAGTTTGTTCAAATAAATTAATTCTGAGTTTTGTAGAATTATACAAAATACCACTATCTTCTTTTTGACGAGCAACTTGTTTTAATTCACAAAAAAATATATTTAAATTAAAATTTAATTTTAAATATTCAGGATTTAAGGCCGGACTAAAATTACTACCAACAGGGGGTAATTGCGCATTATCGCCAACTAAAATTAATTTACAATTTAATCCACTAAAAACATATTCAAATAAACTTTCTAAAATAGTTGTTTTTATGTTAACGTTTACTTCATTACTAATCATACTAGCTTCATCAACAATAAACAAAGTATTTGTATGATTATTTTCGGAAATAGTTGAATAATTATTTTCTGTATTTTCTAATGAATAATCAAATATTTTTTTGTGAATAGTAAATGCTTTTTGTTTTGAATAGTTGCTAACTACTTTAGCGGCACGACCTGTTGGAGCTAACAATACGCTTTTCCAGCCAACACTTTTAAGAGATTTTGTAAGCCCCGAAATTATGTTTGTTTTTCCTGTTCCAGCATAACCTTTTAAAATAAATACACTATTTTGGTATTTATTAAAAACAAACTTACTTATTTTTTTAATTGCAACTTCTTGGTCGTTATTAGGTGTAAATGGAAGATTTAAAATTAAAGTATTTTGTAAAATATTAACTTTCTGTTGAAATTCTTCCATAAAAAAACCACTCAAAATAGTTTTGAGTGGTTTAAAATTAATAAAAATAACGGTTTGTTTTGTTACATTTAATTTAATGAAATACTAAATTGAGTTCCTTCAATAGTAACAGTTGCTCCAAAATCACAAGCACCATTTCCAAAATCAACATATCTAGTTGGTCTATTACCAGGGGTGTATTGTAATGTTCCTGAAATAAATGGATGACGATGAGGGCGAAGAGGATCAGGTGCACAGTTAAAATCTCTTACTAAATTTGTTGCTGTTACCGAAAAATTTTCACCTTTTGCATTTGTACCATTAGCAGTACCGTTTAATTGAATTATGGCCTTTGTCCATTCAATTGCTAATAATTGACCCTTATAAACATTAGGATCATTTGTGTTTAAAAGTGTTTTTGTTCTGTTACAACTTCTTGTAATAGTACCTTCGTTATTAGCTTTAACAATTGTTACATTACCAACAATTTGCCAAGTTAAATTTGTACCAGGATTTGTACTAGTGCCAATACTAGTTGGGGTAGTGTTTGTAACTGTTTTAGTAATACTAACTGAATTTCCGTCAACAAAATAATTTTGTGAAGTTACAGTCATTTTAAAACCAGGGTTTCTGTAAAATTTTGCGTTAGATGTTGAACCTGTAAAGTCGTAAAACAATTTACCTGAACGGGTACGGCCGTCTTTACCAACGCATGACGTTCCAAAATCAACCGTTGCAGTAGTAATTGCAGTACCATTAAATGCAGAAGTTACAGTTGCGCAAGAAGCTGCTAATAATAAATCTGTTGATGAAGATTTAAAAGTAGTTACGTTTCCATTTTCAGAAACTTGACTACCCATTACATCAACATCACTCGAAACATTTTCGGCAGTGTTGTTATCATTTACTGTTGCTTGTTCAGTATCTCTTTCTTCTTCTTTTTTAGTATCTCTTTTTTTACAAGAGGTAATTGCAATACTTGAAACTAAAATAATTGCAAGACTTAATTTTATTGTTTTCATATTTTTTTGTTTAGTACTTTGATTGATAAATTTATTTAAGGTTTAATATTTTTTGATTTTTTTTTAAAAATTAGCGTAAGTGTTTGAAAACCAACATTAAATTATCTATTAAAAATTAAAAATTTAGTTAAATTTGTGCAGTAATGTTAAATGTAAACTACAATATACTAAAGCGGGTTGATGAAAAATTAATAGATCAAAAAAATAGTCATCTTAAATTATTAATAAGCGAAAATTTTGTTGTAATTGTAGTATTTAGTTCAGATAAGATTGTTAAATTTTTTGAAATTGAAATTGTAAAACCAAATTTACAACCGCTCCAAATTCATTTAGATTATATTATTGAAAATTTACTTGTACATAAAATTTATCAAAATTCTGAAGTGATTTTTTTGACCGAGTACTTTGTAATATTACCTAATGTTTTATATATAAAAGAAGAAAACGAAAATATATTAAAATTTACTACTCAATTACAACCTAATTATGTAATAAAAGAAGATATTTTACATGACTTTACAATTGTGTATGGAATAAATTTAGAAGTAAAAAATTATTTAGAAAAAACCATTAAAAACATAAAATTTAAAAGTTCTGCCTATAGTTTAATTAATGCTTTTGTTAATAAAACGGAATTTTCAAAAACAGATTTGCTAATCAACTTTATGTCTTCACAAATGGAAGTTGTTTTAAAAATTGAAAATAAATTACAACTCTATAATGTATTTAATTTTAGCGATGATGAAGATGCTTTATATTATATTTTATTTATTATTGAACAATATAATTTAAATGTAATGACTTGTAAATTATGTGTGTGTTGACAGATAGATAAAAGAGAAAGTATTTTATCAAAACAAAAAAAGTATATTAAATATGTAGATATAGCTAACTTTTCTTCAACTAATTTTCAGCATAAACAATATTACTATTCACTTTTAAATTAATATGAGAATTATTGGAGGGCAATTTAAAGGTAAAACATTAAAAATTCCTAAAGGATTACCGGTAAGGCCAACAACAGATTTTGCCAAAGAAGGCTTATTTAATGTACTTACAAACATTGTTTTTTTTGACCAAATTGAAGTATTAGATTTATTTTCTGGTACAGGGCATATAAGTTTAGAATTTGCATCGAGAGGTTGTAATAATATTGTTGCTGTTGATAAACATTTTGCTTGTATTAATTTTTTAAATAAAGCAGCACTTGAATTAAGTTTACCAATATCCGCTATAAAACAAGATGTATTTGGATTTTTAAATTCAACTAAAAAACAGTTTGATATAATATTTGCTGATCCGCCATATAATTTAGAAAACATAGCTTTAATACATGAATTAGTATTTTCTAAACAACTATTAAAAAGTAATGGACTATTAATAATTGAACATGGTTCAAGTACACATTTAGAAACTTTATTAGGATTTGAAAAGCAAAAAAAATATGGAAATGTGAATTTTAGTTTTTTTAAAAACAACGCCTAATTTTAGTTGTTATTATTCATTAAGTTGTTTTGATGTTTAATACTTTCTTCATGTAAAAGTTGACATATTTTTTCTACATGTTGCCTACTTAAGCCTAATTTATCAGCTAATTGAGCTCTTGTTCTAATTATTTCTTGCCAACGTTCGAGTTGAAAAATAGCAATATTATTCTCCTTTTTATAAGTTGCAATTTGACTAATTGTATTAATTCTTTTCTTTAATAAATTTAATAAATCCTCATCTATTTCATCAATTAAATTTCTTAATTCTTGCAAAGTGTTTTTTTTGTCGGATAAATTAATTTTTACTTTACGTATAATTAAATTATTTAAAAGACCATGCAGTTGAAGAGGCGTTAATTGTTGATTAGCATCACTTAAAGCAATGTTAGGATTGAAATGAGATTCAAGCATTAAACCATCAAAACCTAAGTCTAGCGCTTTTTGAGCAACTTGAGGAATTAATTCGGTGTTTCCACAAATATGACTTGGGTCGCACAATAAAGGTAAGTTTGGTAAAACAGTTCTTAATTCAATAGGAATATTCCAAAAAGGTTTATTTCTGTATTTTGTTTTACCATATACATGAAATCCTCTATGAATTGCGGCTAATTGTTTTATTCCATTATTAGAAAACCTTTCTATTGCTCCAAGCCAAAGTTGTAAATCTGTATGAATAGGATTTTTAATTAGTATAGGAATATTTTTCCCTTTAACTACATCGGCAATCTCTTGAACACTAAAAGGGTTTCCTGTTGTACGTGCGCCAATCCATAATGCATCAATGTTATATTTTAAGGCAAGTTCAGCATGTTGAGCATTTGCAACTTCTACAATAATTTTTTGATTACATGTTTGTTTAAGTTCAGCTAACCATTTAAGCGCCTCTTCTCCTTTTCCTTCAAAACTATTTGGGCGTGTACGTGGTTTCCAAACACCGGCTCTAAAAAAAGAAGGTGAAATTTTAAATTTATTTAAATCTTCAATTGTTTTAGATAATTGTTCAAAGCTTTCAGCACCGCAAGGACCGGTAATTAAGTTAGTTTTATTGTTAGATGAAAACCAGTTATGTAATGGGTCTATAATCATTTAAAGACACAAATTTACACATAAAATAAAAAATACCCTATTTGAGGTATTTATAAATTTAATGTGTTACGTAAATTTGTTATATGGACAATATAGAGGATAAAAAACAATTATTTTTTATAAATAATAATCCTTTTCTTGTTTTTACTGATTGTTGTAAAAAAAAGAAAAATTGTTGTAAAAGTTATAAAAAAGGAGATCGCTGTAAAAAATGTCCTAAGCGTAAGTAATTATTGATCGTACTCTTCAGTTACATCTCCCGTAGTTTGATCTAAAATTTGATAAACTTTATAAGTATGGTAGGCTGCTTTGTTTAGTTGGTTACTTAAAACAACTATAGTTAAAGTGTCGTGTAATCTTCTATGAAAAGCTGTTCTGTAGCCGTGCCACCAGCCATTATGAAAAACTTCTTTTTTAATTGAATCTTTAAACTCATTCATTCGCCAGCCATAACCATAATTGTTGTTTTTCTTTTCTTTACTATAAGGTAAATAAGCCATTGATTGAGTTTCTGGCGTAATTATTTTATTTTGATATAAGGCCTCGCTAAACAAATATAAATCATAACATGTGCTGTACACGCTTTTGTCACCTAGGGTGTAATCACTTGCGTCCATTGCAACATCTTTCCATTTTAAATCGTATGCTTTAGCGATATTATCTTTAGTAAAATCTAAATCTTTAATAGTTTTGGTATTTTTCATTCCTAATGGTAAAAAAAGTTCATCTCTTAAAAATTCATTAAACGGTTTACCACTTATTTTTTCAACTAAAAGTGCTAATAAAACATAGTTAGTATTGCAGTAATTAAAGCGGTAATTGGGTTTTAAATATGGTTTTGGTTTATTTTGAACTAAAAAATCAAACATTTCTTGATTGTTGAGTTGGTAATTTGGAACACCAATAATATCGTTCATCACATAAATATAATTAGGTAAGCCAGATCTGTGGTTAAGTAATTCTTTAACTGTTATATTATTGTAAGGAAAATCTTTTAAATAAAAATTTATTTCTTTATTTAAGTCAATTTGACCACGTTCGTAAAGCATTAACACTGAAGTTGCGGTAATTACTTTACTAACAGATGCTAATTGAAACATTGAACTATCATTTAATAATGAATTATCAGTTCTATCTTTTATACCAAAATGTTTTTTGTATAAAACCGTACCTGCTTTACCAACAATAATACTCCCATTAAATCCACCTTGTTTATTAAGTCTGTAAAATAAAGTATCTAACTGGTAAGCAACATGTTTTTGATAAGTATTTAAATTAAAATTTAAAGATGCTTTGCTTAATTTTATATATTTTATTAAACGCTTTACATCACTTTCAGAGTTACCACAGCTTAAAACTGTAAAAAGCATAAGTATTAATATATAATTTCTTTTCACTGTTTATTTTTTTTAATTTGGTTTTTATCTAATTCACCTTCATCGTCATTAAATTTATCATAATCTAATTGGTTACCCCAAAAACTCATTTGTTGTTTAATCCATATTTTTCGTTTAGTTATATAATTGCTTGGAGGGTTAGCAATATATTTTAAAGGATTAGGTAAAATGGCTGCAATTGCAGCACTTTCATCTTTATTTAATTTATTGGCTGATTTTTTAAACCAATACTTTGATGCAGCCTCTGCACCATAAATGCCATTTCCCATTTCAATGCTATTTAAATACACTTCCATAATTCTTTCTTTGCTCCAGCAAATTTCAATTAATAATGTAAAATAGGCTTCAAGCGCTTTTCTTATGTAACTTCTACCTGGCCATAAAAAAACATTTTTTGCCGTTTGTTGGCTAATAGTACTTCCTCCTCTTATTTTTTTACCTTGTTCATTATTTTTTAATGCTTTTTCAATTGCTCCCCAATCAAAACCAAAATGTTTTAAATAATTTTGATCTTCGCTACAAACTACTGCTAATTGTAGCTTAGGAGATATTTCTTCTAAACTCACCCAATCATGTTTTAATTTAATTTCCTTATTATCGCATTTTTGTTCTACACATCTAATTAACATTAGTGGTGTAATTGGGACCGGAATCCATTTAAATAGAATTACCGAAACAATAGAAATACCAAAAAAAACAATAATAAGTTTTAATAGCCATTTTATTATTTTAATAATGATAAGCACAATAATAATACAAAAGTATTTGTAATTTTATACGATTAATGTTGATCTAAAAAATTAATTAAAAGCCTGATGTTTAAAAAATGAATAAAAAAATTATTGTAATAGCTTTAACCGCAATTGTACTGCTTTTAGGGATGTATTTATATAAAAAATTTAATGTAGCACCAACAATAAATTTTGATGCATTAGAGCTGTATGATTTGGATACAAATAAAATTGCTTTTAATAAATTAAAAGGTAAAAAATTAATTATAAGTTTTGGAGCTAGTTGGTGCCCAAATTGTATTGATGAACTTAATAGTTTAAAAAAAATAAAAGACACGTCGTTACAAGGGGTTGAAATTGTTTGTATAAGCGATGAAGATTTTGAAATAATAAAAAATTGGAAAGAAAAAAAACAATACCCATTTACATTTTTAAAATTAAATAGTGGGTTTAATTCTGTTGGTGTTTATAGCATACCAACAACTTATATTTTTGATTCAAAACTTCAATTAAAGTTACAAGAGGTAGGCTTTATAGATTGGGAAGATACAGATGTAACAAAATCTATTGTTGAATTAATGGAGTAAAAACAAATTAAAGTTTAATGCAACGTAATTTAGGTTTAGATATACTTAGAACATTTTCTATTTTTTTAGTACTATTTCAACATGCGGGAATAAGTATTCAAAAAATGGTTATTCCAACTATGGGCGCATTTGGTGTTGAAATATTTTTTGTTTTAAGTGGTTTTTTAATTGGTGATATTTTAATTAGGCAACTTCAAAAAGAAAATTCTTTAAAATCAATTAAAACCTTTTTGTTTAGGCGTTGGTTAAGAATTTTACCAACCTATTATTTTGTTTTAATATTTAAGTTTTTATTTATAGATCATTCTATTGGCTTAAACATCATTTATTACTTTTTATTTTTACAAAATAATTTTTATGGTATTCAATTTCATGATGTAACATGGAGCCTTGTAATTGAAGAATGGTTTTATATTTTTTTACCACTGTTTTTAACCTTATTTTTTAAATTAAATGGTAAGCAATTTAAAACAGGCATGTTTTATTTTTTAGCATTTATTATTGCAGAAACTGTTTTAAGATTAATATATGTTCAGGTTAAAGGAGGAACATATTCTGCTATAAACGGTATATTTTTATTAAGGTTTGATGCCTTATTTATGGGAGTAATTTTAGCTTATTTAAAAAATAATTATTTTGATGTTTTTAAGAAATTAAACAGCATTTGGTTATCTTTATTAGCTTTTGGATTAATAATTGGGTATTTATTTTTTATAAATAATAGAGTAGAAGTTATGGAAAATTTTAATAATTCTGTGATTTTAAAAGTAGCTCATTTTATAATTTTACCATTTTTAATAAGTTTAATTGTACCAAAAGTGTTTTTTAGCTCTATTGATTGGGTAGGAATTAAACTAAAAACTTATTTAACCTTTTGTTTTACGAATTTAAGTAAATTAACTTATTCTTTATATTTAGTACATCCTTTTTTTTATTTTTTAAATGATCATTTTAATCCAGTATTATCGAAAATACTTTATTTTATATTTACATTTGTATCAGCCTTTTTACTTTACAATTTAATTGAAAAACCAATTTTAAAGATAAGAGATAAAAAAATAAAAGAATAACATGTTTCATTTTTTATTACGTAACATACCTCGTCCATTATTAATTAAGCTAAGTTTAATTTTTAGTAAAATTGCACCTATACTTTATTATGGTAATAAATATCAAGACCCAATAAGCGGAAAAACATATCGTAAATTTTTGCCCTATGGTTATGGAGGAAGAGCTAAACGCGATAATGTACTTTGTCCAGGAAGTTTATCTTTAGAAAGACACCGTTTACTGTGGTTATATTTAAAAAATAAAACAGATTTTTTTACTAAAAATTATAAAATGTTACATATTGCACCTGAACAATGTTTTTATAAATTATTTAAAGCTCAAAAAAATTTAAATTATACAACAGGTGATTATAACAGTCCAATTGCTGATATACACTTCGATTTACATAAAGCACCGTTTGAAGACAATAGTTTTGATGTTATTTTTTGTAATCATGTATTAGAACATGTTGAAAATGCTGATATATGCATGAAAGAATTGTACCGTATAATGAATAAAGGAGGTTGGGGTATTTTTCAGGTACCTTTAGATGTAACTCGAGAAAAAACATATGAAGATAAATCGATTATAACGGAAGCAGATAGAGAATTACATTTTTGGCAAAAAGATCATTTAAGATTATTTGGTTTAGATTATAAAGATAAATTACAAAATGCTGGTTTTACAGTTATAGTAGATGATTATGTTAATACTTTAACGCCTCAAGATGTTGAAAAATTCAGATTACCAAAAGGCGAAATGATTTATTTATGTATAAAGGAATAGTAATAGAGTTACTAAAATAATTACTTATAAAATAATAGAGAATAACACAATAATTAATTAAAAAATTTAGTCTTTGTTAAAAATTTTTGTTTTAACATTGGTCTAATTCTATACCTATCTTCTTCGTAAAATTCTTTTAAAGCATTAAGTTCTTTTATAACATTACCAATTCCAAATTCATCAGCCCATAACAATAAACCTTTAGGATAATTTACACCTTTAGTCATGGCTAAATCAATATCTTTTGCATCAGCAACTTTTAAATACAATGTATCTGCAGCTTCATTCATTAACATAACCAATATTCTTGATACAATTAATTTTCCTAAATCAATATTTTTATTTGGTAATTCAGGTGTGGCGTTTTCAGAATAATCGTAAAATCCTTTCCCTGTTTTTCTTCCTAACAAACCTCCTTCTAAAAGTCGTTTTTGACTTAATGCAGGTTTAAATTTAGGGTCAAAATACATTTGTGTCCAAACAGTTTCAGTTACTATATAATTTACATCGTGCCCTATTAAATCCATTAATTCAAACGGCCCCATTTTAAATCCACCAATTTCCTTTATGGCCCAATCTATAGTTGGAATATCTGCAATTCCTTCTTCATAAATTCTTAATGCTTCACTGTAAAACGGACGAGCAACGCGGTTTACAATAAAACCCGGAGTGTCTTTTGCAAGTACTGTAGTTTTTCCCCAGCTATCTATTAGAGCTCTACAATTATTTACAATATTTAAGTTAGATGAAATACAAGGAATAATTTCAACCAAAGGCATTAAAGTGGCAGGATTAAAAAAATGAATCCCTAAAACTCTACTAGGGTTTTTACATGCAGCGGCAATAGAGGCAATAGATAGTGAAGAGGTGTTACTGGCTAAAACACATTCATTACTGCAAATGTTCTCTAATTGAGTAAACACTTCTTTTTTTATAGTAATATTTTCAACAATTGCCTCAATTATTAAATTACATTCTTTTAATTCATTTAGAGACGAACAAAAATTAATATTTTTAATTATTACATCCGCTTGACTTGAAGTAATTTTAGTTTTTTCAACAAGTTTTTGTAATCCGTTTTTTAAATTCGTTTCAGCTTTAAGCAATGCATTTGCATTACTATCAAATATCTTTACCTGATGGCCTGCTGTTGAAGCAACTTGAGCAATTCCACTACCCATTGCTCCACTACCAATTACGCCAATAATACTATTTTTTGAGAACATAAATTATTCTATTATTAATTCCTTTGTTGTTATTAAATCAGTTTGATTATAAACTTTCACAAAGTATAACCCTTTAGTTAAATCTAAATAAAAATTAGTTTTATTTGTAAGTTCAATTAAACTTTGATGTACCAATTTTCCTGTATTATCATAAACTTCTATTTTATTAAATTTAATTTCATTATTAATTATATTAATATTAGTGCTACTTGGGTTTGGAAACAGTTTAGTAATAGCGTTTATTTGGTTTTTATTTTTAATTGATGTAGGTAAACTTAATAAATCAGACTTTAGATAAAATGCTCCGTTTTTCATATCTAAACAAAAAACAGTTTTGCTTGGATAAAAAGGATATGCACCCCAATTACCATTATATGCCCCACCTGAATAATTTCCTGTATTGGCTCCTGCTTGTGGGTAAGTATCAAAATATCCTGCAACAAATGGCGAACTAGGATTAGAAATATCATACAGTTGCATGCCGTCCAAATAGCTACTCATTACAACATATTGGTTATTTAACATAAATGGATTATGTGGTGTTGTTAATGAATATTGATTAATTGTGGTATTAATTGTTATATTTGATAAATTACTAACATTGGCTGATTTTACAGGCAAACTTGCCGGTAATTCGTCGGTAAAAATTAAGGTTTGTCCATTAGGTGTTAGTGCACTACTATGGTTATAACCACTGCCAGGGTATGCTGTTAATGATCCTAATTGAGATAGAGTATTACTTCCATTTAATTTAAACACATATAAGCCTTGGTTACCGCATGAAGCAAATATCGTATCGTTTCTTACATACATATCATGAACGTAAGAAATAGCAGGGTAATCTTGTTTAAGCGAACGGATTAATACGGGGTTTGTAGGTGTTGCTAAACTATAAATATCCATTGAGCTTGTTGTGTTATTACTGTAAGTAATTCCACTTACATATAATTTATTACCATCAACCCAGCATGCGTGCCCTCGAGCAAATAAGTCTTTGCTTTCATAAACCTTAGTTACACTAGTAGGTAAATTTGTTAAATCAAAAATTTGTAAACCTTGCGCACCTAAATCATCAGTTATTACATAACAATAATTTTGATAAGTTTTTAACTCTCGCCATGTTGCATTGCTTGAAGTTCCAACTGCAAAGGTACATGTAACTGGCGCACTAGGAGATGTAATATCTATAAACCATGTACCACTTTGCGAACCTAAAATTGCATATTCTTTATTTGTAATTGGTTGTGTCCAGCCCCAACATCCGGAATATTTATTTCCTGATGAATTAGCAGTTAATTCAGGGTTTGATTGACCAACAAGTGTAAAATTTGAAGCCGAATAAACTTGAGATAAACTAAAAAAAGGTATGCTCAACAGAGCAGATAAAATTGTAATACGCATATTAATTTTTTATAAATGATGATTGATAATGTTTTGTTTTGGTGTTAATTTGTAAAAAGTAGTAACCATTTTTTAAGTTAGAAATATTAATTCGTTGTAAATTTTGGTTGTTGTAAATGCTTTCTGTACTTACAACACTACCAATAGTATTGATAATTTTAATTTCAATTAAATCGTTTGAATTTAAATTAAAAATTATTTCGTTATTACTTGGGTTTGGATAAACTTGAATTAAAGAAGTGTTACTTTTATTTTGTATAGTAGTTGGTGTACCATTTATACAAACAGAGTTTGAACTTTGGCAATTATTTGCATCTGTAACATTAACAGTATAGCAACCTGGTAAAAGATTTACTGCATTTGAATTATTTCCACCAGTAGGAACCCATGTATAAGTATATGGAGATACTCCTCCGCTTACATTTGCATTTATACTTCCATTGTTACAAGTGCCACAACTTGCATTAGTAAAACTTGTGCTTATACTTGCCCCCGAAATAAATAAAGTTTTACTTTGTATTGCGGTTGTTGTTGTGTTATTACCGGCAATTAAATTTATTGTATAGGTACCTGGTAAACTATAACTAACACTTGGCAAAGCTAAAGTTGAACTTGAAGGAAAGCCCCCTGGGAAATTCCATGTGTAAGATGTTGACGATGTACTGCTGTTTGTAGGAGTAATTGTAGTACCAACACAAGTGCTAGTTGTTATACTAAAGTTTGGATTTGGATTTTGATATAAATGTGATTTTAACATAAATATACCATTTCGTTGATCTAAAGCAAATACATTTTTACTAGGAAAATAAGGATAAGACCCCCATTGCCCATCGTAATTATCACCACTCCAATTATTATTATTTCCTCCGCCTTGATAATAAGTATCAAAATAACCAATTAATGATGGGCTTGCTGCGCTCGATATATCATACAACTGTAAACCATCTTGATAGCTGCTCATAAAACACAATGTATTACTTACCACAAAAGGATTATGTGGTGTTGTGTTAGAGTATTGTTTTGCTGTAGCCATTACCGCTAAATTAGTATTATTACTTACACTTATAACTTTAAAAGCTAGTTTTGCAGGCACTTCATCTGTCATAATTAATGTTTTTTTATTAGGTGTAAGTTGAGTGCTATGGTTAAATCCAGATGCTGGATAACTTGTTAAAGAATTTAAAAGCGTAAAGCTTGGTGTTGGTGCACTGGAATTAAATTTAAAAATGTATAAACCTTGGTTTCCACACGAAGCATAAACTGTATCATCAACTGGCATCATATCATGTACATAGGAGATAAAAGAATAATCTGTTTTTAATTGACGCATAAGTACAGGCACGCTTGGAGTCGCTAAACTATAAACATTCATGCTACTTGTTGTATTGTTACTATAAGTTATCCCTGCAACATATAATTTATTACCATCAACCCAAAGTGTATGGCCTCTTTTAAAATAATCTACACCATCGTAAACTTTACTTACACTATCTGGTAAATATTGCATGTCAAAAATTTGAAAACTATTTGTACCGCCATCGTCGCTAATTACATAACAATAATTTTGATAGGTTTTTATTTCTCTCCAAACGGTTGTAGTAACTTTACCTGCTTTATACGCACTAACCGTAGGAGTTAATGGATTTGTAACATCAACCCAATACGTTCCGCTAGCGCTACCAGCAATGGCATATTCTTTGTTTTTAGAAGATTGATACCAACCCCAACAACCTGAGTATTTATCTCCATAGGTGTTTGTATAGGTCTCTGGACTAATTACACTAATTAAAGTAAAATTATTTGCGGCGTATGTAGGTGGTTGAGCCCATAATCCTTTAGTTAAAAGTAGTGAGATTAAAATTAAGAGTTGTTTATAAGTAATTAATTTTGAATACATAATTTTTTTGTTAGTGAACCATTTTTATTTTTTACTGTTAAATAATAATTACCGGCTGAAAATGAGGATACATCAATATATTCAGATAGGGTATTTTTAAATTCTTTAGAGTATATTTTGTTTCCTAACGGTGTAGAAATGTTTACATAATTAGTTTCTGAATTATTAAAATGAATTGCAATACGATTTATTGCTGGATTTGGGTAAAAATTAAATTGATTTTTAATGTTTTGTTGTTTAATACTTAATGTGTTATTTGGCAACATAATTTTAGTTGTATTGTTAAATGCTGCTAAAGCTTTTAAAATAAAAACACCGTTTTGCATATCGTTTGCAATAATTAAACCACTGGGCAACCATGGATATGCCCCCCAGTTACCTCTATAATCTGCATTAAAATAATTACCTACGTTGCCTCCACCTTGAGGGTGAGTATCGAAGTAACCTGTAAGTGTTGGAGTTGAAGGGTTAGAGATGTTATAAACCAACAAGCCATCTTGGTAACAAGATAAAATAGCGATATCGTTTCCGATTAAATAAGGATTATGCGGAGTTGTATTGGGATAAGCTTTATTAATTGATTGAGGTTGAATGTTGGCTAAATTTTGTACATCTATAATATGAAAAGGTAAACCAACAGGAACTTCATCGCAAAAAACTAAATTTTTACCATTTGCAGTTAAAAAACTACTATGGTTATATCCTGAGTTTGGGTAACCAGAATAAGAGCCAAGTAAAGTAAAAGTATTATTACTTAAGAGTTTAAATATGTATAAACCTTGGTTGCCACAAGAAGCAAAAACAGTGTCGTTTCGTACATACATATCGTGAACATGATTTATAAATGAATAATCTTGATTAAGCTGTCTTAATAACACAGGAGCGGTAGGTGTTGCTAAGCTGTAAACATTCATTGAAGAAAAACCAGTTGTGTAAGATGTAGATCCAACATATAATTTATCTCTGTCAATCCAAAGTGTATGTCCTCGTTCAAAATATTCAGTTCCATAATGAATAATATGTACACTATCAGGTAAATATTGCATATCTGCAATTAAAAACTTATTAGGTGTTAAATCATCACTAGCCACATAAACATAGTTTTGATAGGTTTTTATTTCGCGCCATGTACAACCAGTTTTACCAGAAATAAATGCGCTTACGCTTGGTGTAGTAGGTGATGTAATATCGATAAAAAAAACACCGTTACTTGCACCAGAAATTGCATATTCTTTGTTTTTAGAAGATTGGTACCAGCCCCAACAACCCGAATATTTTCTTCCATCTATACCAACCCCACTGTTATTATGAGGATCTAAAAAACCAACTAATGAAATATTTTGATTTGGATAGGTTTGTGATTTAATTTTAACGCTTAAACCAATTGTTAAAAACAATATCAAAATGTAATTTGCTAATTGCATTGTAATCAAAAGTACAATATTTGAATAAATTTAGCGAATTTAATTACCCTAAATTTTTACCATTCCTCACAATAATGCTACTAAACCAATATGTATTTTCCCGTTTCTACCATCAAACCCATTGTTAAATTGTTGCCCAAGCGAATAAGATAATGTTAAAATACCGGCTTTAGTTTCAATACTTATACCTGCCCCAAAACTATAAGGTGTATCTTTTATGTAATTTAATCCGGCATTATTTTCGTACCATGCTCCTTCAGTAAATAGGAATAAATTAGAGTTTTTTGCAAATAAATACCTGTATTCAATAGTAGGTAAAACATAACTTGAGGCATAAATACTCTCTTCATTAAATCCTCTTAAAGTTCTAAAACCTCCAAACCTAAATAATTCGTTTTTAAATAAAGTAGTATTGCCAAAAATACTTGCGGCTTGTAGGCCAAATTTTAAAACATTTTGTTTATAAATTGGTATATAACTTGCAAAATCTAGTTCAGCCTGATATTGAGTGGAGTTTAATTTTAATCCGTTGTAGGCAATTTCATTTACTTTATTATTTTTTATAATTTTTTTTGATCCTACTTGTGACGATAAATTTAAAGTAATTCCCTTTCGCGGATTAAATTTATAATCTACTAATTCCATTCCTGTTGCTAATCCATAACTTATAGTTTGAACATCAGCATAATCAGGTAAGGTGGTTATTAGGCTATAGCCGGATGTACTTAACAAATTAGTGCTTTTTATTTTATAAAATGCTTTAATATAATTTAAGCCATTAAAATAATATTGTAATCCAAAATTATTTTGAACGTCTAAAAATGTTGTATCCTTTTTAAATAGTCTTATGCTGTAATCAATACCAAAAGGAAAGCCAAATAAATAAGGATAAATAAATCTCCCTTTAAAATCGCTTGTTTGGTTTTGAATTCTTCGCCATTGAACATCTACTGTTTCTCCATTTTTTAAAATACCGTTAATTAATTTTAATTTAACATCTCCGGTTACAACTGTTTTTTTAGTATTTACATCGGGTAAAAAACCTATAATACCATCAAATTGCGATGCGTTTTTTTTATCTAAGAATAAAAGTAATTTGTTTTGTTTATCCGTTAGTCTAACTATTTGTGGTTGCTTTTCATTTATAAAAGGCAATTGCCTTATTTTTTTCGAAACATTTTTAATTAACACTTCATTGTACAAATCATTATTTTTAATTGAAATATAATTTTGTAAAAATTTTTTATTTAGTTTAAGGTTACCAATAACCACAACACTATCTATTATATATAATTTGTTTTTGTTTACATTTAATGAAGCTAAAATGGTGTTACTGTTAATTGTTACACTATCTAACTTAATAGTAACAAAGGGATAACCGTGGTTTTCATAATAACTAATAATTTTTCGAATTAATTTTACTGTTTGTTGAGGATTAAAATTTACAGCATTAAATTGTTTTTCTGTATAACCCACTGAATTTGCTACTGTTGGGTTTAAATTTCCTATTTTTAAATTTGCCCATTTATAAATTTCGCCTTCATTTATTTTTACACTTATTGTATTATTTATTGATATTAAACTATCGTAATGGGCTAATAAATAACCTTTATTTTGTAGTTGTTGTATTATATTATCTAACTCCGTTTTTGCATTTTCTTCGTTGTTATGAGAGGCTTTATATTTTATTTTATTTTTTAAGCCATATATATTTAAAGTAATATTTTGAGCTTCAATAATTGAAACTGAAAATAAAATACAGATAAATAAAATAAAGCGCATTATTATTTAAAACGTTAATACATTAATTTTCGTACATTTATTACAAAATTAATCTAATTATGAAAACAGTTTTATCTTTTTCTTTAATGTGTTTTTTTTGTTTTGTTTATGCACAAAGTCCTATTACGCTTAGTAATAGTAATATGCCAAGTAATAACGATACTTTAAGATACAGTAACGCCAATATTAGTTCAGTTGGAAATTATACGCAAACGGGTACTAATTTTAATTGGAATTTTAGCAGCCTAGTCCCCACATCACAGGGTAGGAGAGATTATAAATCTTCGTTTTCTACGCCTTATGCTTTTTTCTTTTTAGGAATAAATGAGTATGGTGAAAAAGTAGCTGATACTTTAGGCGCTGGCCCACTTACAATAACTAATTATTATAATTATTATAAAAAACAAACAACACCAACAAATGCTTATGTTGTTGACGGAGCAGGAATGACATTTTCGAGCGTGCCGGTTCCAAGTTATTATTCTGATAAAGACGAACTTTATTTGTTTCCGCTAACCTATCCAAAACACGATAGTACAACATTTAAATTTAGCACTCCAACAACAACTTTGTTACCTATTAAATATTCTAAAACCGGATACAGAATTACAGATTGTGATGGCTGGGGAACTATAACTACACCGTATGGCACTACAAACTGCATACGTGTTGTTACTACACAATATTCTAAAGATAGTATTAAAAACAGTTTAATTCCTTTTCCTGTTGGATTTAATAATTACACCAGAAGTTACCAATGGTTAACTACATCTAGTAAAATTCCTTATTTAGAAATTACAGGAAATTTAATTGGAAATAATTTTACAATTACACAAGTAAGGTATAGAGATAATTATGTTATATTAACTCCAAACGGAATCGAAAAATTAACTGATGTAAGCGCTTTTGAAATGTATCCTAATCCAGTAATTAATAAACTTCATATAAATTTTAAATATGTAAATTCTTTTGAAATTTATGATATGGCCGGACAACAGTTAAATTTAAATTATTTCCCTGAAAATAACTTTATAGATTGCTCGCCAATTAAACAAGGCTTATATATATTAAAAATTTCAAATAATGATAAACATTATTACTATAAATTTATCAAAAATTAAATTTAAAAATTTGTGTTTTTTTTTGTAGATATAAAAAAAATAGTAAATTTGCACTCCTTTTAGGGAATAAGCGGAAGTAGCTCAGTTGGTAGAGCGTAACCTTGCCAAGGTTAAGGTCGCGGGTTCGAG
>CAZAPH010000040.1:0-22495 GCA_964487105.1 uncultured Akkermansia sp. | reverse complement strand
CTCCAGCAGCCCCACACGTAGGAATTAAAATACTACTTGTACCAGCAGGGAATAAGTTACCATTACCCACAATAGTCATAGGTTGGCATAATGCATCGAAATAAACATAACCTAAGTGTCCACCTAAAGCGCAGTCAACAGCAAATACATCTAATGTTACATTATTTCCTAAATAAGGTGATAAATCAATTGAAGAAGGCACCCAAGCAGGGTTATATGAATAAAAACCATTTACAGCAAAACCAGGAGCCGCAGGTCCACATGCTGTACCAGCTGCAACTGAAATATTAGGGCAAGCTAAAACTGTAGATGTTCCTGAAGTAGTATTTGTAATTGTAACTTTAATTATAAAACCAGGTTGGTCGCAACAGCTATGGCCTGGGTTTTCAATTACAGCTCTATAGGCATAACGGAAAATAGCATTTGCAGGAGAAACTAAGTAAGTTTTAGATAAACGAATAACTTTAGCTCCTGATGAGGCATCGTTTAATCTTAAAAAACAATTTCCTGCAGGTTGAGAAGCAGAAGTTGCAGCAAAGTAAGATGAAATTACATTGTTTGGCGCAACCATTAACGGATCAGTTACAGGAGCGTTAAACACTGTATAAGTTGTTGCTGCACCAGAAGCTGAGGGTGTACAAAAATCAGCTGTAAAATCTTGGAATAATGTCCAACCACCAATTGCCCCACCAATTTGAGGACCAGGGCTTGATGCATTGTCTTCAAAATCTTCATTATTACAAGCGCCAGAACTTGGCATTGCGCTTGTTTTATTTAATGTGGATAACGGCGTAATAGGATTAAGCACTTTAACATAAACGGGTTTTAAATTGTATTTTTCGTTTACGAAAGCACGTTTTTGTTTATACATATAAACTTTAAATTCATCGCCAAATATTCCCATACTTAAGGCGTTAGCTTTTGCAATTTGTTCATCAAATCCATTTATAGAGTCGCTTGTAAATACATATGATTTAATTGCGTTTAATTTTGAGTTTTGCGCACTACTTATACCAACAAAACAACAAATTGCCACTAAGTTAAGTGACAGAGTTTTTAAATTTATTTTCATTTTAAATCGAAATATAGATCGTAAATGTAATAAATTTAATCTAGAAATGACATTTTCTTAAAATTTTTGTTAAATTAGAGTTTTTTATAAATATAATTTAAAATTAACAAAGTAAAAGATATGAGAAAAATCAGTTTTGTTATATTGTTTTTAGGATTTAATTTTATGAATGCGCAACTTGTTTACAAAGATGTTGCAGGAATTTTTCATAAACGCTGCACTAGTTGTCATCATGCAGGGGCTAATTCATATAATTGGACAACCTATAGTACAACAAAACCATTTGTTTCGAGTATATTAGTTGATTTAAATATTGGTAAAATGCCTCCATGGAACGCAGATACGGCATATACCAGATTCCAACATGAAAGAATTATTACGGCAAGTGAAAAATCACAAATTATTAACTGGATAACCCAAGGAGCATTAGCAGGTGATACCACATTAGCACCACCTGCTCCAGTTTATAGTAATGGGTATGAACTTATAGGTACGCCTGATTTAATACTTAGTATTGGTCAATTTACTAGTACGGCAACATCTGCTGATAAATATTATTGTTTTTCAATACCTTCAGGCTTAACTCAAGATAGAGTAATTAGAGCGATTGAAGTTGTACCTGGTAATAAATCTATTGTTCACCATGCAGTTATTACAGCAGATTCAACAGGTGCTTATTCAAGCGACTTAAGTGGAAATTGCTTTAGCATACCTGGAAATGTTGGAATTGGAACTTATGCACCGGGAACTGCCGCTACTGTTTTTCCTGGAGATTTGCCAATTAGGGCTGGTGTATTATTAAAAGCTGGTAGTAAAGTTATTATACAAATGCACTATCCAAAAGGGAGTGCAGGGCAAGTAGATAGTACAAAGATTAGATTGTTTTTTTACCCTCAAAATATTACAAATTATAGACGTATATATGTTGCAACGCCTTTACAAAATTGGAGTATGATTATTAATGCTAATACAACAAATACATATACGGCATATTATCCTTCGGCTTCAACTAATTTAACATCAAGCCTTTCAGTGTACGCTTTAATGCCACATTCACATTTAATTTGTAAAACTATGCTAAATTACGCCTACATACCAGGGGTTGATACTGTTAAACTTATTAAAATTAAAAATTGGGATTTTCATTGGCAAGATTATTATAAAACTAAAAAATTAATAAAAGTACCTTCTGGATATAGGTTATTTTCTAGTCATACTTTTGATAATACAAGTAGTAACCCTCATAATCCTAACAATCCACCTCAAACTATTTTAGCAGGTACAAGTACTGATAGTGAAATGCTTTTTGATGGTTTAATGTTTATGGCCTATCAACCCGGAGATGAGTTGGTTGATTTAGAAGCAATGTTAGGCGCCGATACTTTATTGGTGGGTGTGAAAAAAAATTATTTTGATAATAAACAAATTTCAATAACTACTTTCCCAAATCCTTTTAATGATAATATTACTTTTAGAATACCGTTAAAACAGAAAACTGATGTAGAAATTAGTATTTACGATTTGTTAGGAAAGCAATTGTATTATAAAAAACTATTAAATCAATCAAATAGTTTAATTGATTTTCAATGGGACGGAAAATCAACTTATGGTCAACCATTATCTAAAGGAGTTTATATGTATAAGGTACAAACAAATCATTTTATAAAAGAAAGTAAAGTTGTAAAAGATTAAAATAGTAAACTAATACAATACCTGTAAAATGAAAAAACTACAATTTAAAAAAGACATAAATACAACAGCACAAAAAGTTTATGAAACAATGTTGGGTTTAAAAAACAAGAGCACTTATGAGTTTTGGACTGCTGTATTTAACCCAACTTCAACTTATGAGGGAAGCTGGGATAAAGGAAGTAAAATTTATTTTGTGGGTGTAGATGAGAATGGAAAAAAAGGCGGAATGGTTTCTGAAATTAAAGAAAACCAGCAAGCTAAATTTGTATCAATAAAACATTATGGTTTTTTAGATGGCGAAAAAGAAATAACATCGGGAGAACAAGTTGAAAAATGGGCAGGAGGATACGAAAATTATTCTTTTAATGAAAATAACGGTATAACATCAGTAACGGTGGATATAGATGCGATAGAAGAGTATTTGAACTTTTTTAACGACAACTATCCAATTGCTTTGGAAAAATTAAAAGAAATTTCGGAACAATAATTTTTTTAATGAAATAGCAGTTAATTGAAGAAAACTTCAATGTTAATTTCCAAAATCAGACATAAACTTAATGCGTAATATTCTAATTTCTTCTTCGGTATAATCATTTACACCCAATTCGTTTAAAGCATCTTCAATACTATCGCTTTTACTTTCTTTAAAATATTCAAGTACTTCATCTTGTTTTTCTTCGTCAATTTCTTCTTCAATAAAGTAATTAATATTTACTTTAGTTCCACTAGCTACAATAGTTTCAATTTCGGTTAAAAGTTCTGGTAATTTTAAGTTTTTACTTTTAGCCATGTCGTACAAACTTATTTTTCTATCAATATTTTGAATAATATAAACTTTTAAACCGCTTTTATTTACAACAGATTTAATTACTATATCTGTTGGGCGTTCTATTTCGTTTTCTTCAACATGTTTTTTAATTAATTCAACAAACGGTTTTCCAAATTTTGTTGCTTTACCTGTACCTACACCACTTATTTTAGTTAATTCATCTATTGTTATAGGATATTGAATGGCCATTTCTTCGAGCGAGGTTTCTTGAAAAATTACATAAGGAGGAAGAGCTTTGGCTTTTGCTGTTTTTTTAACTAAATCTTTAAGCATTGCATAAAGTACTTCGTCTGTAGCGCCAGAACCGGCTTTTCCACCAATCATAATGTCATCATCATTATCACTTTCGGCATTACTGTAATCGTGATCGCGGGTAAATTTGATACTGCTTGGTTTTTTTAAGAATGCGTGGCCTTTTTCGGTAACTTTTACTAAGCCGTAATTTTCAATGTCTTTAGCTAAATAGCCATTTACAATTGCTTGTCTTAAAACAGCAAGCCAAAATTTATCATCTTTTCCATCATCAATGCCTTCTCCCCAAGATTTAAGCGTGTTGTGTTTGTAGGTTTTTGCAGTAGCTGTTAAAACCCCCATTAAAATATTATTAATATCTTTTACTTTATGTTTTTCTTTAGATTCAACTATAGCTTGAATGGCTAATTGTAAGTCATCTTTAGCTTCAAATTTTTGTTTAGGGTGGCGACAATTATCGCACATTTCAGAACACTTGGTTTCATTAAATTCTTCGCCAAAGTAATGCAGTATAAATTTTCGTCTACAACTACTAGTTTCAGCAAAAGAAGCAGTTTCGCTAAGCATTTGTTTACCAATTTCTTGTTCAGCAACTGGTTTATCTTTCATAAACTTTTCAAGTTTAACAATATCATCATAGCTGTAAAAAGTAACACAATTACCTTCGCCTCCATCTCGGCCTGCTCTTCCTGTTTCTTGATAATAACCTTCTAATGATTTAGGAATATCATGATGAATAACATATCTAACATCTGGTTTATCTATCCCCATTCCAAAAGCAATAGTGGCTACTATTACGTTAATGTCTTCCATTAAAAAACCATCTTGAGTTTTTGCACGTTCTTTAGCATCTAAACCAGCGTGATAGGCATGTGCTTTAATCCCATTAACTTGCAATGCTTGAGCTATTTCTTCAACTTTTTTACGGCTTAAGCAATAAATAATACCACTTTTACCAGCATTTTGTTTAACGTATTTTATAATTTCTTTAATTACATTTTGTTTTGGCCTTACTTCATAAAATAAATTTCCACGGTTAAATGACGATTTAAATAAAGTAGCGGACATCATCCCTAAATTTTTTTGAATATCTTGTTGTACTTTAGGCGTTGCGGTTGCTGTAAGTGCAATTACAGGAACTTTACCAACAGCATCAACAATAGGGCGTAATCTTCTATATTCTGGTCTAAAATCATGACCCCATTCAGAAATACAATGTGCCTCATCAATAGCAAAAAAAGAAATTTTAAACTCTTTAAAAAATGTAATATTCTCTTCTTTGGTTAATGTTTCGGGGGCTACATAAAGAAGTTTAGTTTTGCCAGAAAGCACATCTTTTTTAACTGTTGCAGTTTCGCCTTTATTTAATGATGAATTTAAAAAATGAGCAATACCACTTTCATTACTAAAACCTCTTATGGCATCAACCTGGTTTTTCATTAAGGCAATTAAAGGAGATACAACAATTGCAGTTCCTTCAGACATTAATGCAGGTAATTGATAACACAAGCTTTTACCACCACCAGTTGGCATAATTACAAAAGTATCATTACCGTCTAAAACATTTTGTATAATTTTTTCTTGATTTCCTTTAAATTTATCAAATCCAAAAAAACTTTTTAGAGTGTCTTGTAAATCGTGAGTTACTGTTTCCATTATTGTATAGTTAATTTCAAAAATAAATGCTTAATTGCTATATAAAGATATACAATAATTTTTTTAATTCGCAACTAATTTCTACTCATTTAGGTAAAAATTAGATGATTTAAGGTTATTTAGTGATATAATTTTTTAAATAAATTAAAAAAAGTAAATTTTACATTAGTTTAAATTTAAATAACATATAAATTAATTTAAATCCAGATTTTGAAATAGAACTTCTATTCCGACTCAAAACAGCTGCAAAATCAAAAGCTTCGCAGCTTTTTCTCGTTCAACATAGTAATAACTTTGTTTCACTCGCAAAACCTTTGATTTTATTGTTGTTTTGAGTCTCATAACGAACCCTATTGCAAAATATGGGTTAAATAATTTCAAATTCTTTTTGACAAACTATATTTTTTTCAGTGCGTAATTCAATTAAATATTTACCCTTTGCTAACCCAAATACTGGCAATTTTAAAGGCATTTTTTGATTAGCACCTGCTTTTAAATATTGTTTTATAATTTTTGAAACTTCTTCGCCTTTTTTATCTAATACATGCATGGTTGTATATGATTCTTGCGGTAATGTAAAATTAATTTCACCTTTAAGGTTTATAGGAATAGTTTCCATATTGCCAGAAGCATAATTAATAGTTTTAGTTTCTAATATATACCAAGGTATTGGCTCGCCTTTTAAACTTGCAACAAAATGTCTTAATTCAACTTGTAAACTATCATTACCTCCGGTTATGTTGGCAGTATTTTTTTTATCACTTATAGCCCAAATAGCTTGTTGTTCAGCATCTTTATTATAATTTTTATTATTTAAAAATTGCGCTAATCTATTTAAAGCATCATCTGATTTTAAATTAAACGTATAGTAATCACCTGAGCTAGGGGCAGATTTACTGGCTTGGCAACAATATCCTTTTATTTTTTTTGTTAAGCTTTTTTTTGCGCCTAAAACAAAAAATTCTTCTTGTACTACTAAAATATCTTGACGTTCATTCTTTTTTGAATCTAAAATTAAACCAGGTTCTAATTGAACTTCTAGGCTATCGTTAGTTAAATTAGTAAGAGTTAACTGCATACATTGTCCTTGGTAACCGCCAATATTTATTGATTTTGCATTAATAATATTAGATTCAATAGCTTTTTTAAAAGTTAAAATTGTTTTGCTATTTGCGCTATAAACTAAAATACAGCAAATGAAAAAGGTGTTTAATTTCATAATCGTTAGTTTTAAATTATTAATTCCAATACTTACTTTAATAATTAATAAATCGCTTTTATGTTACAGTTTATTTTTTGTAATTTTCAAAAAAATTTAACCCATGGATAGATTTACAGGTTTACTAGGTATTGTACTTATTTTTGCAATTGCATTTTTATTATCGAGTAACCGTAAAGCAATAAACTACAGATTAGTTTTAAGTGGCTTAGGATTACAAATTTTAATTGCAATTTTAGTTTTAAAGGTTAGTTTTATAACTAATTTTTTTGCTTTTTTAGGGCGTGGAATGAGTAAAATTGAACATTTTGCAACCCAAGGCGCTCAGTTTGTTTACGGTGGCATTATGGTAGATACACATAATGGATCTATGAGTGCGTTTGGTTTACAACATACTTTTGTTTTTGCGTTTAGTGTAACTGCAACAATTATTTTAGTGTGTGTATTGGTAGCTATTTTTTATCAACTAGGGATAATGCAAAAAATTGTTGCAGTTATTGCTAAAGGAATGAATTTTATTATGCGTGCAAGTGGCGCAGAAGCTTTAAGTAATATTGCAAGTGCATTTGTTGGACAAGTTGAAGCGCAAGTTATGATTAGGCCTTATTTAGCTACAATGACTAACTCAGAACTTTTAAGTAGTATGGCTGGAAGCATGGCTTGTATTGCTGGCGGTATTTTAATTGTTTATGTTAATATGGGAGCTAAAGCAGAATATTTATTAACTGCAAGTTTAATGGCGGCTCCGGCTGCAATAGTAATTAGTAAAATTATTTTACCCGAAACAGGCGAACCTGTTACAAAAGGAACAGTAAAATTAGAAGTTAAAAAAGAACATACCAATTTAATTGATGCCATAAGTCATGGTGCAAGTGATGGCATGAAAATTTCACTAAATGTAATTGCAATGTTAATTGGTTTTATAGGATTAATAGCTTTAATTAATTATTTGTTAGGGTTTATACATTGGACAGAATTAATAAATGGCAACTATCAAACCGTTAGTTTATCGTTAGATTATATTTTTGGCAAATTATTTTACCCAATTGCTTGGTGTATGGGAGTTCCATCTGATGATGTACAACAAGTTGCAACTTTAATGGGGCAAAAATTAACCATTAATGAGTTTGTTGCCTTTGATACCTTAACGCACAAACTTACTAATCCATTAAGTGAAAAAGGGTTAATAATTGCCAGTTTTGCTATATGTGGATTTGCTAATTTTAGCAGTGTTGGCATGCAAATTGGTGGTATTGGTGCTTTAGTTCCTGAGCGTAGAGCCGATTTGGCTAAGCTTGGTATTAGAGCTTTAATAAGTGGAACATTAGCAAGTTATTTATCTGCAACAATTGCGGGTATGCTTATTTAAATTAGAGTTAAACATTGAAATATATCTATATATTTTATTTTATTTCAGTAATCTGTAGAGCACAAAATACAGATTTAAAGTTGCTGCAAACTTTAAATGCGAAAGAATATCGTAATTGGGATGCCGGAATGAATGGCGTTTCGTTTAGTGTATATCCTGTTATGCCAATTACTGTTGGAGGCATTTGGATAAATGGGTATTTAAAAAAAGATAAACAAATTAAAAGAGATGTGTTTAAAAGTGCAACCGCTATAGGTTTGGCAATTGCTATATCAACTAGTTTAAAATATATAGTTAATAGAACAAGGCCTTACACAGAATTCCCAAACGAAATTATAAAACGTGGAGAAGATTCGGGACCATATTCATTTCCAAGTGGGCATACTACGGCTGCATTTAGCACAGCAACCGCTTTAAGTTTAACGTATAAAAAATGGGAAGTTATTATTCCCTCAATTGTTTATGCGGGTTTTGTTGGTTATTCACGAATGCGTTTAGGCATGCATTATCCAAGCGATGTTTTAGGAGGTGCAATTATTGGTGTTGGTAGTGGTTTTTTAATTTGGCGTTTAGATAAACTTATAAGAAAAACTCAATCTTCTAAAAAAAGTAAAGAACTATCACCATAACTTAAAAAACGATAATTGTTTTGTAATGCAAAATTATAAATAGATTTCCAATTTAATCCCACAACAGAATAAACTAAGGCTAATAATGTACTTTGTGGTTGATGAAAATTTGTAAAAAGAGCTTTTGCTACTCTTAGTTTATATGGAGGGGCAATTAAAATGCTTGTTTTACAAATTAATCTAGTTAAGTTGTTTTGAATTAGCCAGTTTTCTAAATTGTTTAAACTTTCTTTAGCATTAATTGATGAAGTTAGTTCATATATTTCCCATTGTTTTATTTCAAGTTGATTTAAAGTAATGGCGTTATTTTTAGAAATTTTCACACCCATCCAATATAAAGATTCTAACGTTCTTAAAGACGTTGTTCCTACAGCTACAATAAAACTTTCGTTTTGTAAAGATCTAATTAAATCAATATCAACATCAATCCATTCGGCGTGCATTAAATGTTTTCCGAGCATTTCAGTTTTTACAGGTATAAATGTACCTGCGCCAACGTGTAAGGTTATGTATTTTACTTTGATATTGTTTTTTTGAAATTGTAAAAAACTATTTTCTGAAAAATGCAAACCGGCGGTTGGAGCAGCTACCGAACCTTCTGTTTTAGCATAATGTGTTTGGTAACGATCAACATCAATTAATTCAGTATTTCTTTTAAAATAAGGTGGGATTGGAATATTACCAAAAATATTTAAAATTTCAGCAAAACTTAAATGATGGGGTTCCCAATTAAATTTCACTTTTACTTTTTCATTTACAGATTCACCTTTTGTAGCAATAAGTTTAATGTTTTGAGAAAAAAACTCAAGTGTATTATTTTTCCATTTTTTTAAGTTACCAATTAAACACAACCATTCGCTTGATTTCTTTTGTTCCATCGCATCACCTGTATTAACAAAGCTATCTAATGGTTCTAAGCAAAAAATTTCAATTTTTGCACCATAAAGTGTTTTAAAAATTAAACGAGCTTGTACAACTTTTGTGTTATTAAAAATTAAAATAGAGTTTTTAGGTAAATAGTTGTGTGCATTTACAAACAGTTCATCTTTAATTTGTTTATTGGCATAAACAAGGAGTTTAGAGTCTTCCCTTTCCGTTAAAGGTTTATTTGCAATTTTTTCAAAAGGCAAATCATAATTTAGTTCGTTTATAGCTATTTGCTTTGGATTCAAAAATTAGTAATTAAATAGAAAACAGTTTAATTATTTTTTCTAAATCTTGAGGTGTATCTATACAGTGGCTTTCATAATTGGTTTGAATACATTTAATTTTAAAACCATTCTCTATCCATCGTAATTGCTCAAGCGATTCTACTTTTTCCAAAAGTGTTGGTTTTAATGAACTAATTTCTTTTAAAATAGTGCTTTTATACATATACATGCCAACATGCCTTTGGTAGGTGAAATTAAGATGCCATTCTTTTTCATCACTATTTTTTATTGCAGGAATTACACTTCTACTAAAATATATAGCTTCATTAGTTGTGTTTAAAACAATTTTTACTTCGCCCTTATCAAACAATTCTTCATAGGATTTACATCTAATCATTTGCGTAGCAATTTCGGTATTTCCATCTGCTACTCTACAAAGTTCATTTATTTGTTCGGGGTTTAACATTGGTTCATCTCCTTGTATGTTTAATACATAATCAAAATGTTTTGCATAATTACAATACGCTTCATAGCATCTATCTGTACCGCTTACATGTTCTGTAGATGTATTAATTGCTATACCACCAAATTCTTTTACATGGTTTAAAATTCTTTCATCGTCTGTAGCAATTATTACTTCGTTAAGTAAATTAGCCATTTTAGCTTGCTCGTAAACCCTTTGTAACATTGATTTTCCGTTAATGTTAACTAAAGGTTTTCCAGGAAAACGACTAGAGGCATATCTTGCAGGAATAATTCCAATAACTGACATAAAAAATGTAAAATACAAATTTACAAAAAAACAATTTGTTAATTTTGTACTTTAAATACTATGTTTAAAAAAATAGGTATATTAATTTTAGTTATTTTATTTAAATCGGTTGCATTTTCTCAAACCAAAAGTTGTGTTCATTTGCTAAGCCAAATGAATGATAGTATAAAAAAGATAAACACCTTAAAAATGCATATTTATGCTATTGAAAGAATTGAGAAAAGTTATTTTAGCGCAAATTCTCAAATAAAAGTTAATAACCATCCACGAAAACTTTATTTTATAAACCCCCAAAAAAAATTAGAAATATTACACGTTCCTTCCATTGATGATAAAGCCATTGTAAAACCTCATGTTTTTCCTTATGTAACAATGCAATTAAACCCACATGGAAATTTAATGCGTAAAAATCAACATTATACAATAAATGAATTGGGCTTTGAATTTATTTCTAAATCTATAGCATTAACTATAAATAAAGATAAAGAAGGTTCTAAACATTTTAAATATCATGGTAAGATTAAAAAGAACGGTGTAAGTTGTTATTTTATTGAATATGAAAACCCACACTTTACATATATTAATTACACAATTGGTAAAAAAGAAACGGTTACAAGTTTATCTTATAAACTATGTGTTAACGATTATTTAGTGAGATATAAAAATGATTTAATTAATGATTTTGGATTTTTAAAAGAAGGTAAAGTAATACAAGTGCCTACATTGTATTGTAAAAAAGCAGTTGTGTATTTAGCAGAAAACACGTTGTTACCAATTAGTTTAAGTTTATATGATGATGTAGGTTTGTTTGAGAGTTATGAGTTTACAAATATTGAAATTAACCCTCATATTAACGACGAAGAATTTACAGTAAAATATAAAGCCTATAAGTTTTAATTAGGCTTAAAATTGCTTTTCAAAAGCCTTCCCATTAAATTTATAAATGTTTCCGTTTGCCATTCCAAACCATAATTCATTATTTTTATCTTCGTAAATTGAAAGCGCAAAATCATTTACCAATCCCTCTTTTTTGGAGTAATTTTCTAATTTTTCACCATCGTATTTCCATATACCAGCATCTCTGTCTCCAAACCAAATGTTTCCTTTGCTGTCTTCTGCAATTATAAAAACATGCGCTAATGTGTTTTTAGGTGATTTATCTCCGTTTCCTTTGCTGTTGGGGCTAATTAAGCTATGCCTTTTTGAAAAATTTACTATTGAATTACCTTCTTTTAATAATACACCAATACCATTATTCCCAATCCAAAGTCTACCTTTAGTATCTTCGAAAATGCATCGTATATGCAAAGCATTAATTTTTCTATCATACCCTAATGTTTCATCATTAATAATTGTAAAATCACTTCCGTTAAAACCAAATACAGCAGCATACGTTGCGAACCAAATCATATTGTTTTTACCATTTGTAATATCAGTTACAGCAAACAAGTTGTCGTTTGGGTTAATAACTTTTTGAGGAGGAAGGTCTAAATAAAGTAATTGTTGCCCATCGTATCTGTGTACTCCTGCTTTATTTTCTGCTTCAAACCATAAGTCATTATCAGATTTCATCCATTTATTAGTTTTAGAGTCATTGCTTTGAATAGGAAAAATATTTTGAGAATTTTCTAAATTTGTTTTTGTATGATTAGTAAATTTTGTGCCATCGTAACTACTAATTCCTGTTTGTGTATTAAACCAAATAACACCGTTTTTATTTTCTTGAATGGAATGAATTTGATTGTCAGTTAGGCCGTTATTACTAGTGAAGTAGTTGAACGTTTTACCATTGTATACAGCAACTCCTTCTTGAAGACTTCCAAACCAAAAATTGCCTTTACTGTCCTGAAAGATTGCTCGTATTCCAGAAGTAAATTTTAAGGTGTCGATTTTAGAAACTTCAACAAATTCAGACTTATTAGTTCCTTTCTCTGTTGATTTCTTTTCAGCGCATGAAATGCTTAGAGTCAAAATAAAAATTAGATAAAACAAAATAATTTTTTTATTCATTTAGAATTTTTTTAATATAATAAGTAACTTAAAATAAGATTTTAAAGTAAAATGTTTGATTATAATCCAAAAGTTAACAAAAAAAGCTATTTCCAAATGAAATAGCTTTTTTAAAAAGTATAAAATTTTTAGTTAAGTGGTTTCAATACTTCTAAAGTAAAATCAAGTAATACTTCGTCAGATGCTCCACCACCATCAATTCCAAATTCTGAACGAATAATTTTAGTTGAACCTTCAAAGCCAGCTACGTTAAATTTACCATTTTCTCCCCAATCTTTATCTTCATTACCAGCATAGTTAAAAGGAATAGTAACTTCTTTTGTAACACCTTTAATGGTTAATTTACCTTTAGCCATAAACGCATGCTTGTTACCCGTAGTGTCTTTTATAACATCAAAAGCCTCGAAACTTGCTTTTTTAAATTTAGCTACATTAAAGAAATTTTCTTTATCTTTTAGATGACCATCACGCATTGTATTTTGAGTTGTTAATGTTGGCATATCTAATTGAATAAATATTTTTGGACCAGAAGTGTTTTCAAAATTAACAAAACCGCTATCAATCATAATTGTTCCTTTAGTATCAACCAAAATATGTTTAACACTAAAATTAACTGAACTATGTGAACCATCTACTTTGTAATTACCTTTTAATTCATTTATATCTTTAACGTTTGCGTTTATAATACTATCGCATTGGGCTTGGCCGTTGCAAGTATATTCTTTACCGTTAATGTTACATTTAAGTACATTTTCAGTTATTATTTCTTTTTTACAACATTCACCACTTCCCTCTCCAGTAACTGCAATATAAGGCGCAATAACTAACGATACAATTGACATAAGTTTTATTAAAATATTCATCGAAGGACCAGAAGTGTCTTTAAATGGATCGCCAACAGTATCACCAGTTACAGAGGCTTTATGTGGTTCTGATTTTTTATAAAATGTTTCTCCATTTATTACTACACCTTTTTCGAAAGATTTTTTTGCGTTATCCCAAGCACCACCGGCGTTATTTTGAAAAATACCTAATAACACACCAGAAACAGTAACACCAGCTAATAAACCACCTAAAACTTCGGGGCCAAAAATAAAACCAATAATAACAGGCGTAATAATAGCAATAGCTCCTGGCATCATCATTTCACGAATAGAAGCTTTAGTTGAAATAGCCACACATTTTTCATATTCAGGTTTTGCTTTGTATTCCATAATTCCTGGAATTTCACGAAACTGACGACGAACCTCTTGAACCATATCCATTGCCGCACGACCCACAGCCGCAATAGCTAAAGCCGAGAAAATAAATGGAATCATAGCTCCTACAAATAAACCAGCTAATACAGGTGCTTTATAAATATCTATTGCGCTAATACCAGCAACACCTACAAACGCAGCAAATAATGCTAAACTTGTTAATGCAGCTGATGCAATAGCAAAACCTTTTCCTGTTGCAGCAGTTGTGTTACCAACAGCATCTAAGTTATCAGTACGTTCACGTACTTCAGGAGGTAATTGACTCATTTCTGCTATACCACCTGCGTTATCTGCAATTGGACCAAAAGCATCAATTGCTAATTGCATAGCTGCGGTTGCCATCATACCCGCCGCTGCAATTGCAACACCATATAATCCTGCAAAATAATATGAACTCATAATCCCTGCTGCTAATACAATAGTTGGTACAACCGTAGATTCCATACCTACAGATAAACCACCAATGATGTTAGTAGCGTGGCCTGTAGCAGATTTTTGAATAATTGAATTTACCGGACGTTTTCCCATAGCTGTATAATATTCAGTAATCCAACTCATAATTGCACCTACTATCGAGCCTATTAAAATTGCAATAAAAACGTTCATGCTTGTAAACTCGTAACCACGTAAACTTAAAGTTTCTGGTAACATCCATTTTACTAAAGGGTATGATGCAATAACAGTTAAAACAATAGAAACGATATTTCCTAAATTTAAAGCATTTTGTACAGATGATTTTTCATTACTAACACGAACAAACAAAGTGCCAATAATTGAAAAAATAATTCCTAAACCAGCTATAACCATTGGTAATAAAATTGGAGATAAACCTCCAAATTTATCTCCGTTAGCATCAATTTCTTGACCTAAAACCATAGTAGCTAATATCGTAGCAACATACGAGCCAAATAAATCAGCACCCATACCTGCAACATCACCTACATTATCACCAACGTTATCAGCAATTGTTGCAGGATTACGAACATCGTCTTCAGGAATTCCTGCTTCAACTTTACCTACTAAATCAGCACCAACATCAGCAGCTTTTGTATAAATACCTCCACCTACACGCGCAAATAACGCAATAGATTCTGCACCTAAAGAAAAGCCCGTTAATACTTCAATTGCACGTTTCATTTCTTCTCCAGTTAGAGGAGAGCCTTCTGCAAACATTTTATAAAATACAATAAACAAACCTCCTAAGCCAAATACTGCTAAACCAGCAACTCCTAAACCCATAACAGTACCACCTGTAAAGGATACTTTTAACGCTTGAGTTAAACTTGTACGAGCAGCTTGAGTAGTACGAACATTTGCTTTTGTTGCAACACGCATACCAATATAGCCAGCAACAGCTGAAAAAACAGCACCAATAATAAAGGCAATAGCAATTAACCAATGGGAGTGAATTTCTCTACCATTAATTTCATGTACTGTACCAGACCAGCCAAGTAATATGGCGGCAAATACTACAAAGTATGCTAAAATTTTCCATTCTGCTTTTAAAAATGCCATAGCTCCATCAGCAATATAGCCAGCTAATTCTTTCATGTTAGCATCTCCGGCATCTTGTTTACTAACCCAAGCACTTTTAATTGCCATTACAACTAATCCAACAACTCCTAAAATAGGAACTAAGTAAATTAAATTTTCATTCATAATATTAAATTATAGGGGTGCAAAACTAAGCAAATTAAGTCAATTAAAAAAATATATATACTGCTTATAATCAACAGGTTAAATATTTTTACTTTATATACTTGTGTTAAGTTAGTTGCTATTTGATAAATTCAACAGTTATTTAAAAAAGACCAAGGAAAATTGTATTTTCACAATTTAATAAATGGAAAATTATGATTTAATTGTTATTGGCGGCGGACCAAGTGGTTATGCTGGAGCCATGCGCGCAATTGATTTTGGTAAAAAAGTATTATTAATTGAAAAGAAAAAAATAGGTGGCGCAGGTGTATATGATGGCGTGTTAGCCTCTAAAACACTTTGGGAACAAGCTTTAAAAGTATCTTCAATTCGAGAATTAATGCCTGATTACGAAGTTAATTTTAATACCATTTCAAAAATTATTAACGAAGCTGTATTTGAACGAAAAACGCAAATGACAGTGCATTTACAACTATTACAAAAAGAAAAAAATAGATTGTTTTATTATGAAAAAGGAGCAGCATTTTTAATTGATAAAAACACAGTTGAAGTTACAAAAGAAGACGGCTCAAAAAAAAGATACAAAACAAATTATATTTTAATTGCTACCGGTAGTCGACCTAGAATACCAGCAAACATAAAGGTTGATGAACAAACTATTGTAACAAGTGATGGTATTAAAAATTTCACTTCCTTTCCTAACAGTATGGTGGTGCTTGGTGCAGGGGTTATAGGTTGCGAATTTGCAACCATTTTTTCGGCATTTGGAAAAACTAAAGTTAATTTAATTGATAAAGCAGATAGAATTTTACCTTTTGAAGATGAAGATATTGCCGAAATTGTTAAACGTAATTTAGAATCACAAAATGCATTTGTTCATCAAGGCGCATCATTAAAAAGAATGGAGGTAAAAAATGCAAAGGTTGAATATGAATTAGAATTTAAAAACGGCGAATTAAAAGTTTTTACTGTTGATAAAGCATATATTTCTATAGGGCGTGTACCTAACATTGTAAATTTAGGACTTGAAAACGCAGGTGTTAACCTAAATGAACGTAATTGTATTTGGGATGATGATACTCAAACCAATATTAGTAATATTTTTGTAGCAGGCGATGTTACAACAGAGGTGGCTTTAGTAAATGTGGGAGAACGCGAAGCAAGACATGCCGTAGCGCGAATGTTTGGCCCTATTGTTAAACCTTTAAGTTACAAAAACATATCTACTATAATGTTTTTAAATCCCGAAGTTGCAGCAGTAGGAATGAATGAGCAAGATTGCAAAACCAAAAACATTCCGCATAAAGTGGTAAAGCTAGATTTTACAACAAATGCCAGAGCAATTGCGATGCGTAAAACCCAAGGTTTTTTTAAAATTATTGTAACTAACGATAATGGAATGCGCATTTTAGGTATGCGTGTTATCGGCGAACATGCTAGCAGTGCCATACAAGGCGTTGCCTATTTAATACACACCAACCAAAGTATTAGAGAGTTGGCAGATATGATGCACCCACACCCAAGTATTATTGAGGGCGTACAAGAATGTTTACGTATGTTACTTAATAAATCTATTTACAAACCTTATATTTTTAAAGATAGGTTAAAATGCTATACTTGCGAAAACGGCATTTGTACACCTATTGAGCATTTAGTTTAAATTAACTATTAAGGAGTGAAAATTGTAATTAAATTTACACGTAATGAATAAGCGCAGTTTAACTATAGTATCAATAATTTATAGTGTTGCATTAATTGCACTTATTGGATTTCAAGCGCATTGGTTAAAAAAAGATTTTTCGCTTAAAGAAGAGTTATTTGAAGATAAAGTTTTAAAAGCGTTAAACAACACCTCTAGTACCCTAGAAAGATTAGACACCACAAGTTCATATAAAAGAACAGTAACCAGAACGCAAGCAATGATAACTAAAGGATCATTATTTCCTTCGTTACGCGTAAAAACAGAACTAAGTGTGGATAGTAACGGTAAACAAACCATTAAATACATTCAAAAAGATGTGATTTTAGATTCCGCATTAAAATCTGGCAATGTAACCGATAAATCTTTTATCGAAACCTATTTAAAAAACAAAAGCGAAATTCAAAATTCTACTAGTGATTTATTAAAAGCCGGATTTCCTACAGGAAGTGATTTTTTTGAAAAAACAACTGCCACAAGTTACTATAATAACTACAAACAAAAAGTAGATACTTTTTTACTAGATTCTATTTTAAATGTAGAAATGCGTAAAAATGGAATAAGAGCAAATTATAATTATTATTTAACTTCACTTTACCCTGGTAGCCCGCACCATAGCGATTTAATTAAAGCTGAACACATGGCAGATTCGTTAGGCGTTGTGTATAAAAAAAATCTTTCACCTAGTAACCGATTTGCTAACCCTGAATACTTAATTCTTCATTTCCCACAACAAAATAAAGCTATTTTTAGAGAACTTATTTGGCTGTTATTTATTTCTGTTTTAGTTATATTTATTTTAACCTTTTCTTTTTATTATATTATTGCAAATAGTTTAAAACAAAAAAAATTATCGCAAATTAAAACAGATTTTATAAATAATATGACACATGAGTTTAAAACTCCAATCAGTACCATATCATTAGCCAGCGAAATGTTGAGCGACACTTCAATAGCTCAAACCCCCGAAAAACAAGCCCGTTTTTTAAAAATGATACGCGATGAAAATAAACGTTTAAGCGTATTGGTTGAAAGTATATTACAAACATCTATTTTAGATAAAGGCGAATTCAAATTAAAATTAACTGAGCTTGATGTGCATGAAATAATTAATGTTGCAATTAATAACACACAACTTTTAATCTCTCAACGAAATGGCGTAATTAATACATCATTAAAAGCCTCTAAATATAAGCTACAGGCAGATAAAATACATTTAACCAATATTATTTTTAATTTAATTGATAATGCCGTTAAATATTCTAAAGAAAACCCAGTAATTGAAGTAAATACATTTAACACCGCAGAAGGCTTAATGATTACAATTATAGACAATGGAATAGGTATTAGTAAAGACAATCAAAGAAAAATATTTGAAAAATTTTATAGAGTACCAACCGGCAACGTGCATAATGTAAAAGGTTTTGGACTAGGTTTAAGTTATGTTTTAGCCGTTGTGTTAAAGCATAATGGAACTATTTCGGTGGATAGTGATTTAGGAAAAGGAAGTACTTTTAAAATCCATTTGCCATTTAATCCAAAATAAAAATTTTGGTGCATTCGCCCCTTTTTATGTAAAATAGTTCACTGTTTTGTTAAATTTAGATAAAAAACAGCCTTAATTAATGTTAATATTGTTAAAAGGCTAATCTTAGTAATTAACTTTAAGTAAAATTTTAACAAATAAAGATTATGGAAAATGTTAAAACAAAAATTTTATTAGTAGAAGACGATCCAAGTTTAGGACCCTTATTACAAGAATATTTAGAAGCAAAAGGTTTTGAAACAAAATTAGCAAACGATGGTGTAAAAGGTGCAGATGTTTTTTTTAAAGGAACTTTTGATTTATTACTGTTAGATGTTATGATGCCTAACAAAGATGGTTTAACCCTTGCTAAAGAAATTCGTGTTGCAGACAAAAATATTCCTATAATATTTTTAACGGCAAAAAGTATGAAAGAAGATGCGCTAGATGGATTTAATGCAGGCGCAGATGATTACATAACAAAACCATTTAGTATGGAAGAGTTGTTAGCTCGTGTTAATGCTGTATTAAGACGTACAAATAAAGTAAGAAGTACAGAAAGTGATGAGGTAAATTTTAAAATTGGAGCTTATTCTTTTAACTCGCAAAAACAAATTTTACTAATAAACGGTAACGAACAAAAACTTACAACAAAAGAAAGTCAATTACTAAGGTTATTGTGTGTGCATAAAAACGATGTGCTAGACAGAAACTTTGCACTAAAAACAATTTGGCAAGATGATAATTATTTTAATGGTAGAAGTATGGATGTTTACATTGCTAAATTACGTAAGTATTTAAAAGATGATAATAAAGTTGAGATTATTAACATACACGGAAAAGGCTTTAAACTTTTAGTTAATACTTAATTAAGGATAAAAATTTAATAGTGCAGAGGAGAGGTTGTTAAATAGCAACCTCTTTTCTTTTTTATTAATTTACGGTATAACTTGGCGAAGTAATTATATTTGATTTATTTCCAGCTCTATCCACCATAAACATAGAGTATTTAAAAATTTTAATGGTATCGCTACTTCTATACTGAGTAAGAGGAATGTATATACTTCCTTTAATTGATTTGTTTTTTAAATCTAAATCTTTAGGATTTCTTACGCTTGTAGTAATTCTAAATGTATCTTTTAAGCTTGAACCATCAGGAAAAATTAAGTTGGTTATATAAGGATCGTAACTTCCTGTTGTTTTATTGTAATAATAAAATGAACAAATAAAGTTTGGAGTTGGATTTTCTTCTGGAGAAAATAAATTACCATCACCATCTTCATAATCAATTAAAAAACTACCCTTTGCTGTACTAGTGTTTTCTGTATTAAAAGCAACAAATTCAATACTTGGAACGGGGTCTTTTGATGGACGCTTAACACAACCAAACAAAAATAATACAGCTATTGAGAATAAATACTTCATTGTATTTTAATACTTAAATTTACAAAATATTTAAGAGCTGAACAAATTGTTTAAACAATTATCAAATATTTTTAACATAAAAACTGAAAAAGAGTTTAATGAAATAGCTATACAAGTGTTTAATTATCAAAACCAAAATAATAATTTCTATAACAGGTGGGTTAATCAATTAAACATTAATTCAAAAAACGTAAAAACAATTCAGCAAATTCCTTTTTTACCAATTGAATTTTTTAAAACAAAAACTATTTTTTGTGGAAATTCAAACTCAGCTAATATTGTATTTACAAGCAGTGCAACTACTAATGCTATTCCTTCAAGTCATTATATTAAAGATATAAGTCTTTATAAAAATAGCTTTACAAATGGTTTTGAGCTTTTTTTTGGTAATCCCAATCAGTATGTAATTCTTGCACTTTTACCTAATTATTTGTCTCGAAAAGGCTCATCATTAGTTTATATGTTTGATGATTTAATTAAACAAAGTAAAAATAAGGATAGCGGTTTTTTTTTAAATGAAATTGAAAATTTAATAACTATAATAAATAAATACAAAAACACAAACCAAAAAGTTTTAATTTTAGGTGTAACTTATGCACTGTTAGATTTGTGTGAATTAAACATTTCTTTAACTGATAATTTTTTAGTAATGGAAACCGGTGGTATGAAAGGAAACCGCCCAGAAATGCTTAAGGAAGAATTACATTACTATTTAAAAACTAAATTTAATATTTCTAAAATTTATAGTGAATATGGAATGACAGAATTGTTAAGTCAAGCCTATTGTTTAGGTGATGTTTCTTTTAAAAGTGCACCATGGATGAAATTTTTAATTAGAGATGTTAATGATCCTTTTTATTATTTATCAAAAACTAAAACAGGAGGCATAAATGTTATAGATTTAGCAAATATAAATTCTTGTAGTTTTATTGCAACAAAAGATTTAGGGCGATTAAATAAACAAAATAATTTAGAACTTTTAGGCCGCTTTGATGATAGTGATATTAGAGGTTGTAATTTATTGATTACTTAAAAAAACTAAGGAATATTCATGTATTTATGTGTTTGTAAACTAATCATCCATTTTGGGTTTAATTTAACATATTCAATAATTTTAGGTAATAATTGTTCTTGCTTGCTCCACTCAGGCTGTAAATACAAGTAACAATTTTCATTTACAAGTTTAGCTTGTTCTTCAGCCCATATAAAATCATGTTGATTAAAAATTATTATTTTTAATTCATGAGCTTTTTGGTAAATTGATTGTAGGGGTAACATTGTTTTTTTAGGACTTAAACAAATCCAATCCCAATTCCCACTTAATTCATATGCACCACTGGTTTCTATAAAAGTGGCAATGTTTTTTTCTTTTAATTTTTTAGTAAGTAAGTTTAAATTGTAAATTAAAGGCTCGCCTCCGGTAATAACAACACTTTGTGCATTATAAGCCTGCACATTTGTTATAACATCATTAATTTTAGTTAACGGGTGTATATTAGCATCCCAACTTTCTTTAACATCGCACCAATGGCAGCCTACATCGCAACCGCCAATTCTAATAAAATAAGCAGCTTTACCTGTATTAAACCCTTCTCCTTGAATAGTGTAAAATTGCTCCATAATTGGAAGAATTTCGCCACTGTTTAATAAATTGGTTTGCGCTTGGTTTAAACTATGTAATTTATTATTCTATTGTGTATAGGTACAAAAGCATTTAATTCGCTTAACATTTGTTTGAATTAATATTGTTATTTTTATGCTATGAACATTGGAATTGTTTGTTTTCCTACCTACGGAGGAAGCGGAGTTGTAGCAACTGAACTAGGTAAAGCTTTAGCAGATAAAGGGCATAAAGTACATTTTATGAGTTATAACCAACCCTTTAGATTAAACATTTTTAACGAAAATATTTTTTATCATGAGGTTGCAGTAAACGACTATCCATTATTTGATTACCCACCATACGAAAGTGTGTTAGCAAGTAAAATTGTAGATGTTGCAATGTACGAACAGTTAGATGTTTTACACGTACACTATGCAATACCACATGCCTCTGTAGCTTATACAGCACAACAAATTTTAAAATCAAAAAAAATTAATTTACCGTACTTAACAACTTTGCATGGTACAGATATTACTTTAGTTGGTAGAGATCCTTCATTTGAACCTGTAATTCGTTTTTCGTTAAACCATTGTAATGCAATAAGCGCGGTATCTAACAGTTTAAAAAAAGACACTTTAAATTCATTTATAATTGATAATAAAATTACAGTAATT
>CAZAPH010000039.1:0-22787 GCA_964487105.1 uncultured Akkermansia sp. | reverse complement strand
TTAAATCTAATCACACTACTAGCATTGACAGGTGTAAGATTAAAATCAATGCTGAAACTCATTCCACCATCACTAGAACGAAGAATTTTATCGTCAGTCGCTACATAAAGTACATTACCATTAGCATATAGTAATCCAGAATTGGCACCAATTGTGCCCAATGTTGGGCTTATTGCAACATTCGTCCAAGTTGCTCCACCATCAAGCGTTTTTCGTACTATATTCGAGGTAGTAATGTAACCGGTATTATCATCAACAAACCACATTCCTTGTAAATTTCCCGATGGCACTGTTATAGTTGACCATGTTGCACCAGCATTTAACGATTTAAACATATTTGAATTTTTACCAGCTAAATAAACTGTATTAGAACTTGAAAAATTAACAAAGTTCATTTGTGAAAGATTGCCACAAAGAACGGAATTATTTATGGTGGTCCATGTGTCTCCTAAATTAGATGACCAAGCAGCTTTACAATCATTATCTACTAAAACACCATTACTGCCAGAAAACGCCATATCGTTAACATCGTTTACAGGGGTTCCTTTTAAACTAAAAGTAGTTCCGCCATCTACAGTTTTATAAACTCTACCATTATTAGTTCCAATAAGTATGTTTTGTGAACCATTCATTTGAACAACATCAAAATTTCCTACGTTACCTAAAGAAGTTGTTTTGGCCCACGTGGCTCCTCCATCGGTAGTTTTAAATATATAATCTTGAGAATGCATGGAAACTACACCATTATTATCATCAAAAAATGAAACATCTTTAACACTGTTGGCAGTAATTGTTCCGCCACCAGTTAAAGGCATGCCAGAGGCAAAAATGGGAGTCCATGTTTGTGCTGATGAATTGTTAAATGTAAATACACCTGCAACTAAAAAAATTGAAAGTAATTGTTTTTTCATAAATATAAGTTTTTATAAGACAAACATCGGTATAGAGAACTAGAGTTGAAATAGTGCATATGCACTAATTTTAAAAAAATTAAAATAAATAAAAAAATGAGGGTTTTTTATAAAAACAGAATAAAATTTATAAACCCAAATCCTAATGCATAATTTGGGTTAAACAAAAGAATAGTTTGAAGGTTAATTTATTAGTTTAAATCTAATTTTAATTGTTCTGGAAGTAAACGAAAACTTAACCGATGTAAAGGAGTTACACCAAATTCTTTAATTGCATTACGGTGTTTTGAAGTTGGGTATCCCATATTTTTATTCCATAAGTAGTGTGGGTGTAAATTATGAGCTTCAATCATAAAATCATCGCGATATGTTTTTGCAAGTACACTAGCCGCCGCAATATTAAGGTATTTGCTATCGCCTTTAACAATACAAAGGTGTTCAATATTTTGATAGGGTTTAAATTTATTACCATCAACAATAATATGTTGTGCTTTTATTTTTAATTTATCAAGTGCGCGGTGCATGGCTAAAATTGAAGCGTTTAAAATATTTATTTCATCAATTTCTTGATTACTTACCTGTGCAACAGCAAAAGCAATGGCTTGTTTTTCTATAATTGGTCTTAACTCGTATCGTTGTTTATCGTTAAGTTGTTTACTATCAGTTAAAATAGAATTTGTAAATTTTTTCGGTAAAATAACTGCAGCGGCAAAAACAGGACCAGCTAAACAACCTCGTCCAGCTTCATCGCAACCGGCTTCAATTAAATTGGTATGGTAACATAACTTTAGCAATTAGCCTATTACTTTTGGTGCTTTAAAATAGTCGCTATCTTTTTTTGCAGCGTTTTTTAAAGCCTCTTTTGAAGAAAGCTTTGGACCTTCAACATCATCTCGAAGCACAGTGTTTTCAGTTGACATGTAAATTAAAGGATCGATAGTTTCTGTATCTAATTCGTTTAATTTATCAATAAAACCAAGCATACGGTTTAAATCGGTTGCAATTTGTGTTTTTTCATCACTATTAAATTCTAATCGTGCTAAGTGAGCAATTTCATCAACAGTTGTTTCGTTTATTTTATTTGCCATTATAATTATTTAATTGAGTTTGAACAAAGTTAAAAATTCTTTCTTTAAGTACGGGTATATCTTTATCTGTTAAACCGCTTGTTGAAATTGATTCACCAACAATCATTTTAGGGACTCCAAAACAGCCATTACTTTTAAAAAAACCGCCATTTTGTAAAAATTTATAATTATTTAAATAGGCAACAGGAATTATAGGAACTTGTTTATCAATAGCTAATTTAAAAGCTCCATTTTTAAAAGGCTTTAATTTACCATTTGTACTTATTGTTCCTTCAGGAAAAATAACAACACTTAAACCTTGGTCAATTTTATCAGCACAAACTTGTAAAGATTTGTGGGCATCTGTATTACTTTTTCGATTTACCGGAACATCTAAATATTTAAAAAACTGGTTAAACAATGGGATTTTAAGCAATTCTACTTTACCTAAATAAACGGCAGTGTGTTGTATATAAAAAGTACTAAAAACAATATCTAAATAAGAGGTATGATTACCAACATAAATACAGGGTTTAGGTTGTTTTTCTTTTTTTACATAATTAATTTGAGGAAATAAAAATGAACCGTAACTAATACAACCGCTCCATATGCGTTTTAAAAAAAATACGGCATTAAATTTACTTGTTATTAGTGTAACGTAAAAAAAAGGGAATAAGATTAAAAATGGAAAAATAAACCAAATTAAAAACCAAATTTTCCAAATAGGGGCAATTATTTTTTTTAATAAATTCAATTTGCTAAGTTACAAAACAATTCGTTTAGCCATAACCTCTTGATTATAAAATATACTTGCTGCTTTATTAAAGGTTTGAGGCCAATCTGTAGTTAAAAATTGAACGGTTGCATTTTTACTACAATTAATTTCAATTTCTGGATGCCTATATAAATAATTTTTTAAACCATTAGCAACAATTGGGCCCTGCATTAATACGTTTATATTTTTAGGGATATATTCTTTTATTTTATTTATAATAATGGGGTAATGTGTACAGCCTAAAATTATTGTATCAATTAAAGGTTGCTTTTGCATTAAATTATCGCAGTGTTTTTTTATAAAATAATTTGCACCGTTATTATTAATTTCATTATTTTCAATAAGGGGTACCCACATAGGACAAGCCTCTTGATAAACTTTTAGAGTAGGAAAAAACTTTTCAATTTCAACTAAATAAGATTCAGAACTAACAGTGCCTGTGGTAGCTAATATACCTATATGACCAGTTTTGGTGTAATTACCAACAATTTCAGTAGTTGGCCTAATTACTCCTAATACTCTTTTGTTAGGGGCTATTATTGGTAAATTTTTTTGTTGAATATTTCTTAAAGCTTTTGCTGATGCTGTATTACAAGCTAATATAACCAACGAACAATTTTGTTTAAATAAATACTCAACACATTGTAAGGTATATTCATAAACGCTTTCAAAACTACGAGAGCCATAAGGTGCACGGGCATTATCTCCTAAATACAAATAATCATAATGTGGTAATAAATTGGTAATTTCTTTTAAAATAGTTAACCCACCAAAACCACTATCAAAAATACCTATGGGTTGTTTTATGGAATTATCTTGAAGCATTATAAACAATAAAAATACTAATTTTACGTTAATTTAAAAGATGAAAAGAGCTAGTTTATTCTTAGTTTTAATGTGTTGTTTTATAAATGTATTTGCGCAACGCAAAAAGCGAAATTTTATACAACATGAAATTGGCTTATTTGGTGGCGCAAGTTATTATATTGGCGATATTAATCCTCGAAAACATTTTATTTACTCGCAACCTGCAATAGGGTTGCTGTATAGATATTCTACAAGTTATAGGTTTGCACACAGAATTGGATTTAATTTT
Organism: uncultured Akkermansia sp.; assembly: GCA_964487105.1. Classification (GTDB taxonomy): domain Bacteria; phylum Bacteroidota; class Bacteroidia; order B-17B0; family Aurantibacillaceae; genus Aurantibacillus. The sequence goes on along the minus strand of CAZAPH010000039.1, from coordinate 18,938 downwards.
GGAACTGTTTATGCAAATGATAAAAACAGTGGTGAGGCAAATCAAATAGAAAGAAATTTAAGCTTTAGAAGTAGGGTATATGATTTGCATTTAATATCTGAATTTAATTTTGTTGAGTATAGAATAGGGCACGAAAAACATTATATGAGTTTGTTTGTATTTGGTGGTGTTGGCGGATATTATTTTAATCCACAAAGTAATGCTGCTGGTAATGGATATGAAAATTTAGAAGAAAAAAGAAACGAAGGAGTAGGGTATAGTAAAATACAACTTTCGTTACCATTTGGAGTAGGCTTTAAATGGAATGTTACAGATAAAATGGGCTTAGCAGTTGAATGGGGTCCCCGAAAACTTTTTACAGATTATTTAGATGATGTAAGTAGCCGTTACTTATTATCAGGTCAAAATAGTAACTTAGCCTATATGAGAGGCAACCCGCGCAATAAAGATTGGTACTTTTTTTATGGTTTTAGTATGAGTTTTAAATTACGTAAATCACGTGAGTGCCACACAACAGGCATGTAATTAAATTAATTTTTAATACCTTCTTTTAACTTTGTTAGCTCTTCGTTTACTAATTTGCGTTTTGTGTTTATTTCAGTAATTTTTTGTTTTTCAATTTCTATTTTCGCTTCAATCTCTTTTACAAAACTGTTACTACTTTTAGAGTTTTTGAAAAATCCTAAATTGTTTTCGTATGTTCTTATATTACTACTGATTTCGTCATTTATTTTCCTTAAAAAATCACCTTCTTTTTTAAGTAAATCATAAGCATTTTCAGCATTTACAAACTTATCTATTTTTGTTTTAAACTGTAATAATGCTTTTTCTTTTTTATCAATATTTAATGTATCGTATAATTCATCTAATTTAGAATAAAAAGCATCGTTTATTCGTTTTTTATCTTTTAAAGGAACCATTCCTGCGGCATTAAATTCAACCGAAAGGGATTTTAAAATTTCAAAATTAGATTTAGCATCTTCGGTAAGTTGAAATGCATTTAACTTAGCTAAAATATCTTCTTTAATTTTTAAATTTCCTTCAAAGCTTGCATCTAAATTTTCGTAATATGCTTTTTTGGCATCAAAAAAAGTATTGCAAGCTTTTCTAAATTTTGCAAATAATTTAGGCTCTTCTTTATCGCCGTTACTTGGGTGTTTTTTCCATTGGTCTTGCAGCTTTATTAAATCTAACCCTGTTTTTTGCCAATTTGTGCTATTTTGTAAGGCTTCTGCTTTACTAATTAATTCTGCTTTAAGTTTTCTGTTTGCGGCAAATTTTTCATTTAATGCTGCAAAATAGTCTTTCTTTTTTTCAAAAAAAGCATCGCAAATGCTTCTAAATTCCTGCCAAACTTTTTCATTTTCTTTTTCTGAAGCCCTTCCAATAGTTTTCTAATGGTTTTGAATTTCAATTATGGCTTCTGTTGTTTCATTCCATCTTGTGTTTTCGTTAATACTATCTAAAAGCTCTTTTGTTTTATTAATTAACTCTAGTTTAGTTTTTAAATTTGTTTCTTTTTGTTCTTCAATAGATTGGTAATGTCCTTTTATTTTACCATAAACTTCATCTAAGGTAGATTTATAATTTGTTTTTAACTCCTCCCATTTTTCATTAGGCACAGGACCAATTTCGTCCCATTCATTTCGGTAAACTTTTATTAAACGTTCTCCTTCTTTAATATTTTCTAATGAAATAATAGCATTTAATTTTTTAATTAATTCATTTTTTAGTTCGTAATTTTTCTTTAAATCGTGTTCTTGTAAATCGCGATAAATTTTTAAATTATAATGAAAATCTTCAATAGCTTTACTGTATTCAGATTGCAACTCTTTGTATTTGTGAGATGATACAGGCCCAACTTCTTTCCATTGAGTTTGTAATTCTTGTAGCATTTTAAAAGCAGCACTAACATTATCGCTTAACTTACTTAAATCAGAAATTTTAGCAACTATTTCTTTTCTGATTTTTAAATTTTTTTCTTGTTCATTTTCTATCTTTTTATCTTCTTCTTTTTTTAGTTTTTGATATTTTTCAATTAATCCATCAAAAAATAAATCGTCTTTATCCTTTGCAAATTCAAATTCTTTAGCTTTTCCACCGTCATCAATAAATTGTTGTTTTGCTTTTTCAAATTGTAGCATCCACTCTTTTTGGTACTCTTTTTGTAAAGTACGAACATCGGAAGCAACTTCACCTGCGTTTTTTGTTAGCAGTTCTTCAAATTTTTTAATTAACTCTTGTTTCATGATTTAAAAATAGTATTTCAAAAATAAGATATTGTAATTTAACTACAAAAATATTTAACCTTGCTTAGATAGTATTATTTTTGTAACTTATAAGCACAAATAAATGATTGCTCAAAAATATTTAAGTTTACTACAATTTTATGAAGTTGTAAATTTAGTTAAGAAAAAATGCGTTAGCGAAAGAGCAAAAACGCTTTGCGATTTAATTATTCCAAGCAATGATTTAGCTCAAGTGGTAAGTTTACTAAACCAAACCAATTCGGTAAAAAACATATTAACTAACAATTTGTTTTTTCCTTCGATAGAACATGATGATATTTATAATGAATTGGCTTTACTTAAATTGCAAGGAGGATTTTTAAATGAAAGTCAATTACTTAAAGTTGCAAAAACTTCGCAAATTATTTTTACTACTTTAAAATTTTTACAATCAAAAAAAACATCATGTTCCGAATTGTATATCTTGGCTTCTAACTTAAATATACCAGAAGAGATAATAAAACAAATTAATACTGTAGTAGATAATGAAGCTCAAGTTAAATCTTCTGCTTCTGCCGAACTTTTTGAAATTAGACAACAACAAAAATTAAAAAGAAAAGAAAGCGATAAAAAATTTTACAATTACCTAAATGAGCTAAAAAAACTTGGGTATTTAAGAGAAAATGCAGAAGAGGGGTTTTATAATGGTAGAAGAACACTTGCTGTTTTAGTTGATTATAAAGCCGAAGTAAATGGGTTTGTGCATACTAAAAGTGAATCGGGAAAAACTATTTTTATTGAACCCTTTAATACCATTGCAATAAATAATGAATTGGCAGAGTTAGAAATTGATGAACGAAGAGAGGTGAATAGAATACTAAGAAACCTCTGCGCTTATTTACATCCATTTGCAGAAGAAATCCAAGTGGGGTTAGATGTACTTATAAAAGTTGACTTTATTAGGGCAAAGGCTTTATTTGCTATTTCAATTAATGCTACTCTTCCTCAACTTAATTTAAGTAACAATTTAAAAATTGTTCAAGCAAAACATCCTCTTTTATTTTTACAAAATATTTTATTAAAAAAGGAAACAATTCCTTTAACGGTATTACTAACTCCTCAAAAAAGAATTTTAGTAATTAGTGGTCCTAATGCTGGAGGCAAAACAATTGCATTAAAAACAATAGGTCTTTTACAATTAATGTTACAAAGTGGTTTATTAATTAGTGTAAACGAAGAAAGTGATTTTTGTTTTTTTGATAATTTTTTAATTGATATAGGAGACGCTCAGAGCATTGAGAATGAATTAAGCACTTATAGCGCAAAACTTAAAAACATGAAATACATTTTGCAACACGCTAATAAAAATGCTTTAGTTTTAATGGACGAGTTTGGTAGCGGCACTGATCCTGAATTTGGAGGGGCAATAGCTGAGGCAGTATTAGAAAGTATTACAGAGTTAAATTGTAAAGCATTAATTACTTCGCATTTTAGTAATGTTAAACTATTAGCCGAAAATTTAAACGGTTGTGTAAATGCTTGTATGCTTTTTGACGTTGAACATTTAACCCCAAAATACATTTTAAGTATTGGCGAACCAGGAAGTAGCTACACCTTTGAGGTTGCAGAAAAAGTAGGTTTCCCTACTGCAACTTTAAATAAAGCAAAAGATAAAATAAATAAAGATAAAATTAAGCTTAATACACTTCTTGTTGATGTTCAAAACCAAAAAGCAAAGCTTGATGAGCAACAACAAAAACTTGAACACGAAGAATTTTTACGAAAAATAGCTAAAGAAAAGTATTATACCCTATTTAATAATTGGCAACAAAAAATAGAATTAGAAAGGGATAAAAAAATAGAATTAGCTAAACTAGCAACTTTTGGCGAAAAGTATTTAAAATTGATGAATGAGTGGAATTTAAAGAAAGACAGAAAACTAGTTATTCAAAAATTTATTGATAGTATAACTTCAGAAACTAAAAAACAAGAAAACTTAAAAAGAAAAAATAAACAAGATAAGTTTAGTCAACAAAAAATTGAAAGGTTAAAGCCTAAATTAAAAATAGGGTCAAAAGTAAAAATATTAAATGGCTCAGAAATAGGTTTAGTAGAAAAAATTGAAAACGAAAAAGTATTTATAAAATTTGGTGTAATGAAAATGAATGTTGGTATGGAAAATATTGTTTTAGTGGAGATATAAAAAAGTTTTTAACCCAAATATGCTTTTAACAATCTACTTTTACTGCCGTGTTTTAACCTTCGAACTGCTTTTTCTTTAATTTGGCGTACACGTTCTCTGGTTAAATCAAATTTTTCTCCAATTTCTTCTAATGAATGTTGATGAAAACCATTTAATCCAAAAAACATTTTTACCACATCAGCTTCACGTTCGGTTAAGGTGGATAGCGAACGACTAATTTCAAGTTGTAAACTTTCGCCTAATAATTCTTTTTCAGGACTTAATGAATTATCGTTTTCTAATAAATCATACATACTTCCTCCATCATCTGTTGAGCTTAATGGTGCATCCATACTTGCATGCCTATTATGATTTCGCATTGTGTCGTAAATTTCTTCAGGTACCATTTCTAATACTTCAGCCAACTCTGCATAACTTGGCTCTCTTTCGAGTTGCTGTTCTAATTTACTTAAGGTTTTATTTATTTTATTTATAGAGCCTATTTTGTTTAAAGGTAATCGTACAATTCTGCTTTGTTCAGCTAAAGCTTGTAAGATGGATTGCCTTATCCACCAAACGGCGTATGATATAAATTTAAAACCACGTGTTTCATCAAAGCGTTGCGCCGCTTTAATTAAACCCATATTTCCTTCATTTATTAAATCAGGCAAACTTAAACCTTGATTTTGGTATTGTTTACTTACCGAAACAACAAAACGCAAATTGGCTTTTACTAATTTATCTAATGCTTTTTGATCACCACTTTTAATTTTTTGTGCTAATGTTACTTCTTCTTCTGCAGTAATTAACTCTACACGACCAATATCAGCCAAATACATGTCTAACGAAGCCGTTTCGCGATTAGTAATTTGTTTAGTGATTTTTAATTGTCTCATAATAATTTGCTTTAACTCTAATTACGATTATATTAAACGATTAGTTGGGCATTTCGTTACAATTTTTTTAATTTTTTAGTTTTTTTTGAGTAAAACTTAATCTTTAATGAGTAAAACAGCTTTTTTTGTGAATAAATGATTTTTTATTTTAGTTAAAATTTAACGAATTTTAGTCCATGTTAAAAAGGTTATATATAAATAATTTTGCATTAATTAATGAAATGGACGTAAATTTTCCGCCTGATTTAACTGTAATAACAGGAGAAACAGGAGCAGGAAAATCTATTTTTTTAGAAGCTTTAAGTTTAGTATTAGGAAATAGGGCAGATGTAAGTGTGTTACAATCTAAAACAAAAAAATGTATAATTGAAGCAGAATTTGAAATTAATCCTATTATTTTAAAATCTTTTTTTAAAGAAAATGAAATAGATGAAGACTCAATACTAATTTTAAGAAGAGAAATTAATTTGGAAGGGAAATCACGAAATTTTTTAAACGACACCCCAGTTGCTTTAACAGCACTTAAACAATTATCTTCTTTTTTAATTGATATACATAGTCAACATCAAACATTAATTTTAAATCAAACTAATTTTCAATTAGAACTGTTAGATGTTTTTGCAGAAACAACGAAAGATTTTAATAATTACAAAAACAATTACATTCAACTTAAAAACTTAGAAAACGATTTTAAAGATCTGCAACAACAAGAGGTAAAAGCAAAACAAGAAATAGATTATTTGCAATTTTTATTTAATGAATTAAATGAAATTACTATTAAAGAAGGTGATATTCTATCATTAGAAACAGAAAGTAAACAATTAGAAAATGCAGAATTTATTAAATCTAATTTAACAGAATGTTATAACCAACTTAACTTAAATGAATTTAATGTTTTACAACAATTAAATTCAATTAAATCTATATTAAATAGTATTTCAAAGTATAATCCCATTTATACTGAGTTTAATGCACGAATTAACAGCGTTTACATTGAATTAAAAGAACTTGCAAATGAATTAGAAAGCGCAAAAGAAGACGTTGAGTATAATCCATTAAAATTAACTTCAATTAACGAACAGTTAGATGGCTTAAACCGATTATTAAAAAAACATAATGTAAAAACCGAAGCAGATTTAATTAATGTTAAAGTTGAAATAGAAAATAAGCTCACCAATTTTCAATCAATAGAATCAACATTAACTAAACTTACAAACCAAATTAAAATTCAAGAACAAATTTGTTTACAACAAGCAACTATTATTTCAGAAAAAAGAAAATCATCAACTCCTAAAATTGAACAAATGGTAAAAGGAATGTTGAACGATTTAAGTATGCCAAATGCCGATTTTAAAATTGAAATTGTAAATGATAACGCTTTAACTAAAACAGGAATTGATGAAGTTTCGTTTTTATTTTCTGCCAATAAGGGCGCTAAGCTAAACCAACTTCACAAGGTGGCAAGTGGCGGCGAGTTAAGCAGATTAATGTTATGTTTAAAGGCTTTATTAGCAACCAAAAAACAATTAGCTACAGTTATTTTTGATGAAATTGATACCGGTGTAAGTGGCGATGTAGCAAATAAAATGGGACTAATTTTAGAAAACATGAGTAAAAATTTACAAGTAATTACCATTACACATTTACCACAAATGGCAAGTAAAGGCAACCATCATTTGTTTGTTTATAAAAAAGACGATGATTTAAAAACAACCTCTTTTATAAAAGAATTATCTCCTGCAGAACGAGTTGCAGAAATTGCAAAAATGTTAAGTTCAGGAAATCCAACAAATGTAGCTATTAAAAACGCTAAAGAATTATTAAAATAAAAAAGCAGTTGATTGCAATCAACTGCTTTTAATTAATACAAATAAATTTATCTATATAAACTTACATTGCCTTTTTTCTCATACAAAGTCCCATCTTTACCTTCTGCTTTAATTATATAATAAAACGTTCCTGCAGAACACTCTACACCTTTAAAATTTTTACCATCCCATAAAATGTTTCCTGTACTAGAGTTTACATCGTAAACTTTGTTTCCCCATCGGTCAAAAATAATAGCTTCAATTTTAGTTAAGTTACTTGCTTTTACAAAAAAGAGATCGTTAACGCCATCGCCATTTGGTGTAAACACATTTGGTATTTCTAATTTTGAAGGAATATCTACTTTTATTATTTTATAAGCTGAATCTATACATTCGCCCTTATTGCTTACTAACAAAACAGTGTAGGTGCCAGGGTTAATAAATGTAGTTGTTGGTGAAATAGAACTTGAAGCAGTAGAAGAATATGTTCCATTACCAAAATTCCAATTAGAACTTACATTTGCAGAGCTATTTAACGTTCCGCTTGAGGCACTTAAATTATTAAAATTAACTGTTAGTGGAGCAAAACCATATTCATTCGATGCGCTAAAATTTGCTTTCATAACGCCTGTAGTTACGGTTAAACTTCCAATTTCTGTACATCCTGTTGATCCGTTTGTAACAAAATATTCATAAACCCCGGCTTTATCTACCGAAATAGTTGGACTATTTAAACTGCCAGGAGTACACGTTCCTCCTAACGGTGGTGTAATAAAATTTAAAGGACTAAATGAAACGCCAGCAGGGTAAGATTTAAATAAAATAGACCACGCTGAAAGCGTATTACTTAACGCAATTTGCAAAGGTACTCCATTATTAGTTAAACTTGGAGCACAATCTAATGTATAAGCATTTGTTGGGGCTAATACAGGTTTTGTATAATCAGATGTAATGGTAACAAACGAGTTAGAGATACAACCATTAAAATTACTTTGAGTAATTATACTATGTGTTCCTGGGTTTCCACTTACAATTGAAACTACGCCCGCACCACCATTAACACTATATTCAGGCGCAGGTGTAATTAATGTATTAGTGGCAACAATGGCATTAGTTGTACTTGTACCAACATAAACTAAACTTACATTAATTCCTACTGTTAATGTTTTACACGAAAAATAATTAGGTGTACTTAAATTAGTTATCATTTTTGGTAATTGGAAATTTTGATCAATATTAACGGTTTGGGTGCTTCTACACGAATTTACTGTGTTTGTAACTACAACTGTGTAAACGCCATATGCACCAGCGCAATTTGTACAGGTACTAGGCCCAAAACCTATTGCACCAATGTTAATTGATGAACTTGTAGTTGTATTTGGAGGAGGTACAGGGTAATTCCACAAAACATTAGTATTAGATGTTGTGCTGCTTCCAACTGCCATAAACGTAGGTGTGTGGCACATTAAAGTATTTGTAGGCATGCTGTATTGAACATGAGGCTGAACAGTATTGGCTATTACAAATACTGGTAACGAAGTTTGACAACCACTTACAACATCTCTTAAAACTAAATTCCATTGCCCTGTTATACTTGTGGTTAAACAAGACGCACCTGAGCCACTATTAAACGAACCTGTTGGTATTGATGTTGTAAGCGTAGGACCAGAGTAAAAACAAAAATCAGTTGAACCATTAGTGCTTGTAGGCGAGCTAAAACACAATGTAGTAGTATGGTTTGGCGCACATCCAACTGTAAAGTTGGTATTGCTTATTGGTGTAAATGAAGGGAAATACGCATTACTAGTAACTGTAATAGTTTTAGATTGCACACAGCCATTTACTGTATTTGAAAATGTTACAACATGTGTACCAATTGGTAATGCTTGAATGGAAATAGTACTAATATTTACACCACTTGGGATTAAGCCTAATGTTGTAGCGGTATACCAATTTATTTGCATATTAGTTGTAGGCGTAATTGCTGTTGCTGTAAATACAGGGGCGCTTGACGAACAATTTATAGTTGCAGTACTAGGATTAACTGTGCCTGTAGGAGCAACTGTATTTATACCTACAGTAAGTACTTGTGTGGCTGTACATGTGTTTGATGGATGTGTAACAATAACTGTATAGGTGCCAATTGTTGATGTGCAAATACTTTGTGCGTTTGATGTAAATGTAGCTGCTGAGTTAGTCCAAAAATAATTACAATTTGCTGGAGTTGTTTGTGCTGTTAAACATACATTAGGAGAATTACATGTTATAGAATATGAACCCGTAGTGTTTTGAACTGTTAATGTTGGGGCAATAATATTTTGCATACTAAAACTTGTAGTAGCAGAACAACCACCTGCAGCTATTACTGTAGCGTTATATGTACCGCTTGGTACATTGTTTGCAGATGTTTGAGTGTTACTTGTAACACCGCCTGGTAAAGGATTCCAATTTATTGTATAAGATGTTGAACTTGAAGGCACAATATTTAAATTTAAATTAAAACCATTATTAGGGCTTACGCAAGTTGCTTGAGTAGTTGTAGGTGCAACATTTGGTTGTGGGTTTACATTAACCACAGAAGTACTTGTTTGTACAACCGGAGAACCAGAAGAATTATTTCCGGCACCTGTAATTACATAAGTTGTTGTACTTACTGGATTAACAACAAAAACACCGGTTGTATTAATTATACTGCCTGGCATTAGTGTATAACTTGCCCCTGTCATTGGTACAAAACCTACAGGAGAAACTGTTGCAGATTGCCCAGCACAAATAGCAGCACTTGAACCACAAGAAATACTTGCTGTACCCGTTGAAGTAAATGAAACCAATGTTGAAACACTACTGTAATTAGAAATTAAAAGTAAGTATTGTTGTCCTGCAACTACAGGAATACTTGGTTGATAATTACCTGCATTACCACCTGAAGGGATAGGGCCCATACCAGTTCCTCCTGATGAAGCCGCATTCCAATTACAAGCAACTGGAGGCAAAGTGTTAGCAAATATTTGGTTACATGTGGTTGAATTATATGGCCACATTGCCCAATCATAAAAACCAGTTTGTGGGTATGGACTTCCGGCTGCACCAAAGTTAAAACCTAGGTTTCCAGAAACACTAATATTCATAATTAACCATTGAGGGCCAGGGCCATCTGTTAACAAGCAACCTGAGTTAACACCTTGTGGGTTTGTACTTGGATTAGACGTATTTAAACCACTAGTTAAACCATTTGCCCCTGTGTTGCCAGAAAATGTAAAACTAGGGTTGCTACAAATGTTTTGAGCGCTGTTACATGCAGTTACGTTTTGAGCGTTTATGCTTGAAATAAATGTTAAACAAGCAAATATTGATAATAATAATTTTTTCATTTTGTTTAACGTGTTATTAATTGATGAATGTTTTCAAATATATTTTTACTTTCTATGTTTTTATAAACTTCTTCGCCGTTGGTGTTAAACACAACATTTTTTAATCCATCTTTAGAGGAAACAGCTAAAGCTAATAATTTTTTTATCCCATCTTTTTGATTTGAAATTTCGGCTAAATTTTCATCAATACAAACAGTAAAACAAATTATACCTTTGGAGCCACCATTTAATTTTGCAAATTCATAAACAGAATAAACTTTATCAAATTGTTTATTACACTCACGTGATTCTAAATTTTTTGATTCCCAAAAATTTATTGCTATTAATTTATTATTAAGATTAATATCAGGGTAGGTTTCTGCTATTTTATTTTTAATATCTAAATAAATATTGTTTTGACCATTAAGTTTTATGCTGGTTGCAATAAGCAAAATAAAAAGTAAGTTTTTAAAATTATTCATATTGTAAATGTAATAAAGTATGTGTTTTTAAAACAAAAATTGTGCCATTTTTTTGATTTTCAATAATTTATGTTGTAATATTGTTTTTATGTATTACATAAAATTAAAAACAAATAGTGTATAAAAATAATGAACAATAATAAACTTTCACAAAAAGGTATTTCTATTCAGGAGAACAACAATGAGTTAACCATTATCCAATCTTCACCTTTTATGACAAAATCTAACGCAAACATTTTTTTCTACTTTACTTTGGCGTGGTTTGTTTTTGGAATATTTCAAATAATACGCTATATGTTTTTTGATGAAACAGATGTTGATCAGAGTTTTAGTCTTATAATTTTGTTTACTTTACTTGGACTTTTAATGTTTTTAATTGCAAGCTATCTTTTTGTTTGTAAAAAAATACTGAACTGCACAAAAGAAGGAATTAAATTAGAAATTAAACCCTTTTCATTTTCAAAACAGGAAACAATTTTGATTGAAAGAATTAAAGAAATACGTGCTGAAAAATTAGTATATAGAGATGCAAGTGTATATTATAATTTTTATTGTATTGACAAAAACAGTAAAAAATATATATTAATTAGTTGGATTAAAGCTTTAGATGATGTAAAGAGCCTTGAAAAAAAATTAGCTAAATATTATAAAATTAACAACACAAATAGTGAAGAATAATAAAATAATACAATGAAGTTTAATTTGCCAAAACAATTAAGCGCCTACTTTTTCGCCTTTTAAAACTGCGGCCATTGTTTTTCCAATTTCAGCAGGGCTTGCGCAAACAGTAATTCCACATTGACGCATTATTTCCATTTTAGCTTGTGCAGTATCATCTTTTCCGCCAACAATTGCACCAGCGTGTCCCATAGTTCTGCCTTTTGGAGCAGTTTGTCCGGCAATAAAACCTACAACTGGTTTTTTATTTCCATTCGCTTTTATCCATCTAGAAGCATCAGCTTCATAGGTTCCTCCAATTTCACCAATCATAACAATAGCCTCAGTTTCAGGGTCGTTCATTAATAATTCAACTGCATCTTTTGTAGGAGTACCAATAATTGGATCGCCTCCTATACCAATTGCGGTACTAACACCTAAACCAGCTTTAGCAATTTGATCTGCAGCTTCGTAAGTTAAAGTTCCAGATTTTGAAACAATTCCAATTTTTCCTTTTTTAAATACAAAACCAGGCATAATACCAACTTTTGCTTCGCCTGCACTAATTACACCTGGGCAATTTGGCCCAATTAATCGGCATGATTTTCCTTTTATGTATTCTTTTGCATAAATCATATCTTTAACAGGAATACCTTCTGTAATACAAACTATAACTTTAATTCCCGCATCAGCAGCTTCCATTATTGCATCAGCCGCAAATGCTGCGGGTACAAAAATAATACTAACATCGGCGTTTGTAGTTTTTACAGCATCAGCTACAGTATTAAACACAGGCCTTTCTAAATGGGTTGTACCTCCTTTGCCAGGTGTAACACCACCAACTACATTAGTTCCATATTCTATCATTTGAGTGGCGTGAAAAGTTCCTTCTCCACCAGTGAAACCTTGTACAATAACTTTTGAGTTTTTATTTACTAATACCGACATAAAATTGTAATTTAATTGAGCCATAAATATACAATTTATAATTAAAAAAAAGGGTATTAATAAAATAAATGTGGATTGGTAAAAACATTAAAATAAGGAGTTGCTTTTTTAATGTTTTGGTTTTTATTATATAAATATTGATTTCCGTTAACATCTAACATTGGAATATGGCAGTTTTTAGATTTATTCCATTTTTTAGGTAAAAATTTTAAATCGTGTATTAACTGATTTTGAAGCCCATTTCTTACTTGTTCAGCATCAATTCCTGCATTTAACTGAACATTTTGACCAAATCCAACATTTATTTTAGTTTGTATGCTTAATAAACCGTGTGAGTAATTAGGGTAAACACCATTAGTTGTATCCATGTAACATTTCCAATAAATTTCTTTTTTATCAATTTCTGTTTTTTTACCCATTTGGCCCGTCCACATGGTACAATTTATTGCCACTTGCACGTAATTTAGATATTGGTATTGTAAAAGAACTGCGCCTGTTCTAAACCTATCTAAAATGGGTTTAGCTAAAATGTCGTTTTCGGAAATAAGGGTAAAACTCCCCATTTGTATTCCAATAATTCCAGTTACTTGTTTGGTTTTTACTTTATTTAAATACCAATTGTAACTGTAGGCAATACTGCTTGAATAGTTGGTTTGGTTAGAAACATTAGTAATAAAAGGATTAAAAAAGTTGTTGTTTTTACCGTATGCAAAAACCACACCTTGAGAAAGTACACATTCAGGATAAATATATTTAGGCCCTAAATTTTTAAAACTTAAATAAACTCGAGCTTCAGAATTTAGTTGTAGATGATTAGCGATTAAAAACGCATTAATATTAAAACCTACTCTTTGAAAATGAGATCCTATAGCAATATTTGCTCCTAAATTAAAACCTACATTGTTTGAAAAAGTAACGATATCTTGAGAGAAAACAAAAACATGTTTAACTAAACAAAACGTAGTTATTAAAAGGAGTTTTTTTAGTTTTAAAGGCAACATAATAACATTTTTAATTGCTTATGTTGTCGCCTCTTAATTCTCTATATCGTTTGCGAGCTTCAACAACATAAATGCTGCCCGAGTAATTTGTTAAAACAGCTTGGTAAGCAATTTTTGCTTTTTCTTTATCGTTTTTTAATTCATATAATTCTGCTAGTTTAAATTGGGCATCATCGGCATAAATATCAGTTGGGTAGTACTCTATAATTGAATTATACATTTTAATTGCGTTATCAATTTCATTAATGTTTTTATAAATTTCAGCTTTTTTAAAGAAGATATCGTCTGCTAAAGTGTGCGTACTAAATAGTAAGTTGATAGAATCTAATCGGTTTATAGCATTGGTATATTTATGTTGCATTAACAATAATTCCGCGCTCGAAAAAAGTTTTAATGGAATATCGTTTGTGTCAACACCAATGGCATCAGAAATGATTATGCTTAAATCTAAAGCATCGTTAGAAATTAATTTACTTGTTGCGCCTTTTAAAACATCTGCTTGCGCTTTTGCCCATTTAAAATCTCCGGCATAAAAGCTTAATTTGGCATTTTTAAATTTGGCTTCTTGACCAATGGCTTCGTATTTAAAATCTTTTTCTACTTGCGAATAAAGCAACGATGATTCCCATATTTCGCCACTAATTAAGTATATATCGGCTAATAGAATTTTGTATTCAGCTTTTTCAACGTTATTAAGCCCTGGTAAATTTATTAATTGGGATAATGCATTAATAGCTAATTGTGGTTTGTTTAAAAAATAAGCTTGTAATAATGAACGGTTTTTTATAAGGCTTGTACCTAAATTACTTTCTTTGTATTGATTAATTAATTTATCATATTTAGTTTCTAATTGTTGCAAAATTAATGTTGATGTATTAACTGAATTTTTAATAATATTAAATTCTACATTTAATAATTCGATATTTGAAACATCGAAATAAGGAGAGCCAGAACCTTTTTCGAGTAAGTAATTAAAACATTTTTGAGCGGTTTCCCAATCGTTATTAGAAGTGCAAATTTTAGCAAGTTCAAAAATTCTGGTTCCGTCTTCTTTTAATCTTTTATCTAAAGCTTTACTTTGTACTAAAGCTCCATTAAAATCTTTTTGTTGTTTTTGTATAAAAATTAAAAACTCAACTAATACAATTTTGTTACTGTTTTTTTGAATACGTTTTTGTAATTCTTGTTTTAAAATAGGGTTGTTAATTCCTCCTTCATTTTCATCATAACCTAAGTTATTTTGTAAATTCATTTGTACGGCTAATAATTCAGATTCTCTAAATTCAAGAGCGTCTAAATACTCATTAACCATTGATTTTAAATCGTTTTTTTGTTTATATATTTCGGCAATTTCATAAAAGTAAGGATAATCTTTATTTTCATTTCTTCCTTTTAAATAGGTATTTATTGCATAATCATACAATCCAGCACTTGCAAAAGCATTTGCTAAATTTTGCAAGTATGGAGCGTTAGGGGAAACTTCTTTAATTGCTTTTTCATAGCATTCTATTTCTTTTTTATTTTCGTTTTGAAGTTTATAAACTTTGCCTAAATAAACGTAGTAAAAACTATTAGGTTTGTTATTTTTAATTTGTTTTTTCGAAATTTTTTCAGCCTTACTGTAGTCTTTTAAAGCAATTAAACAATTATAATAACGTAAGAACCAAAGATTAGGGTTTTCAGTATAAAACTCAGCTAAATACTCATTAGCTTTATCATATTCTTTGTTTTCTATGTATTGCAACGTTAATTGTTCTTTAATGGCATTAGGGTTTTGTGAATGGCCAATTAAGTTAAGAAATAGTAAAAAGGTAAATATTAACCAAGTTTGCATACTATGTAAAGATAATAATTGGATTTAGGAATAAAGAAAAAAATAAACTTAAAACTGTTATTTTTTAATAAAATTAAACTTTGCGTTCAAAATTTTTTCTATTTCTTTACCGGCAAAAATGTAATCATCTTCATCACCATCTTCGTCTGAATACCACCAGTTAAATACTAACTCTTTTTGAGGTATTTTTTGAACAAACATAACTAATATTTGCAGTAAATAACGTTGAGAGGTTGTTTGAAAATATTCAATTTCTAAATTAATAGTAGTTGTTACGTGTGGGTTTTTTAAATAATCGTTTATTTTAGAAATTATCGGAATATAAAATTGATCTGCATTTTGAGGATACGATTTGCCAGAAATAAAAAGAATTCCTTCGGTTTGCGAAAGTGTTACTTTTGGTAAATAATCTGTAGCTTCAATATTTAGTAACATTAGTGCTTAATTTTTATAGTTATTTTAAGATTAAATTTATGTTTTTTATCAGTTAGTGGAATAAATCTATAACTAAAGTTTTTGTCTGAGCTAATTAACATTAATGCAATTCCTAAATTTGAATTGGATTGATTGATAAGTTTAGTATTTAAAACGTTACTTTGATAAAAAGCTTTTAATTCGTTTATACTTTTTTTCTTATAATTTGTAATTAGTTGTTTTAGTTTTAGTTTAGTGTTTTCGTTAATTATATTTGAAGTGTGTATGCTAATAATATTATCTAAATGAAATGTTTTTAAAATGGTTTTGTTTACATATTTGTTTTCTTGTGAATGTTTTAAAACATTATGAAACGATTCGATTATAACATAAATACTTTTTCTGGTTACTTTACTAGAAATATTTTGCTTTAAAAAATAATTTTCATGAAAATTCACACAATCATTTAACGCACTTTCATTAAACTTTCCTAAGTGTTCAAATATTAAATTTTGTTTAATCAATTTTTTGTATTGCCAAAATAAATAAAAAATAAATGTTTGCCTAAAATTTAGTCTAAATAAATAAAACTTAATTTTATGTAAATATTACATTCTAGTAATTGGTGTAAAATTTAAGTTAGCGAAATTGTTATTTAAATATTTAAAATACGCTACTATCCCAATCATTGCTGCATTATCTGTACAATATTCAAATTTTGGAACAAATGTTTTAATGTTAAATTCGTTTTCTAAATTTTTAAATTCATTCCTTAAACAACTATTAGCACTAACACCGCCTGCTATGGCTATATTTTTATAACCATTATCTACTATTAGTTTTTTTACCTGATTTAATAAAGTATTTACCAAATGTTTTTGATAAGAAGCACAAATGTCTTCTAAATTGTTAGTTATAAAATCTTTGTTTTGCTTTAAATTATCATTTATAAAATATAAAAAAGAAGTTTTTATACCGCTAAAACTATAGTTATAATTTTCAGTTTTAGCAGTAGCAAATTTGAATTTATTAGGATTGCCTTTTTGAGCATGTTTATCAATTAATGGGCCTCCAGGGTACGGAAGACCTATAATTTTTGCTGCCTTATCAAAAGCTTCACCAACAGCATCATCTATTGTTGTGCCTATAATTTTAAAATTTAATGCTGAGGTTACTTCAACCAATTGCGTATGCCCGCCACTTACTGTTAAGCATAAAAACGGAAATTCAGGTATTTTATTCTCACCTTCATTTATTAAATGTGCTAATATATGACCCTGCATGTGATTAACTGTAATAATAGGAATTTGTAAGCTTAACGCTAATGATTTTGCAAAACTTATACCAACTAATAAACTGCCCATTAAGCCTGGCCCTTGAGTAACTGCAATTACATCTAATTGTTTTAATTCAATATTTGCCAGTTTTAAAGCGGTTTTAACGGTTAAAAGTATATTTTTTTGATGATCTCTACTGGCTAATTCAGGCACCACGCCACCATGTTGTTGGTGTATGCTTTGTGATGCTGTTATGTTTGATAATACTTTATCATTACATAAAACGGAACAGCTTGTATCGTCGCAGCTACTTTCAATTGCTAATATATATATGTTAGTCTTTTTCATTTTTTTAGCATTAAGAACTATTAATTTCTGTTACCTTTAGTCCAATGCCAATTTTAAGCAAAATTAAAAGAATATTATATAAAACCCTAGTTGTGTGTTTTATTGTGTTCTTTTTGTTGTTTTTAGTTCTGTTTTTTGGAATAAAATCATATAATTTTCAAACCTATTTAGGCAAACTGGCAACTGAATTTTTAAGTAAAGAATTAAACAACAAGATAAGTGTTAAACGTATTGAGGTGGATTTATTTAAAAAACTTCATTTTAAAAATGTACTTGTTTTAGATCAAAAAAGTGATACCGTTTTGTGTGGAAATATTACAACTCACATTAAAAACTTTGATTATCAAAATAAAAAAATTGTGATTGATAATTTGGTATTAGATAATCTTAATTCAAAAATTATTAGTTATAAAAATGAAAAAGGCTTAAATATAGATTTTTTAATTAATTATTTTAATGGCGATCAAACCACAATTAAAAAAAACAATTCGCAAAAATGGGAGTTTACTTTAAACGAAATTATATTAAATAATGCTAAGTTTACTTATAGAGATGAACATAAAAACACACAAATTTCAGAAAACATAAATTACAATAATTTAGTATTTAAAAACACTTATGGTAAATTGTCTAATATAAAATTTGATGATGATATCATTCAAACAACTATTAGCAATTTTAAAACAACAGAACAATGTGGGTTTACACTTAACAAACTTAATGTAACAACCAAGTTAAGTAGCGTAGAGTGTTTGTTAACTAATTTAGATTTATCTACTGATAGTAGTTTAATTAAAGGAAATATTGAGTTTGCATATAACGAATGGAATGATTTTAACGAATTTGTAGATAAAATAAAAATTAATAGTGAGTTAAAACCAGGAACTAAAATTTATTTTAAAGATATTGCAACATTTGCTAAAGACTTAAATGGTTTAAATAAAACACTCGCTTTAAATGGTCATATCGCTGGTTTTATTAGCGATCTAAATTTGACACATTTTAAATTTAATTACGGCGCAAATACTTTGTTTGATGGTGATGTTACTTTAACAGGATTACCCGTAATTAATACTACATATCTTAAATTAAAATCAAAATATTTATCAACCTCTTACAATGATTTAATTCAAACACCCTCTTATCCTTTTAACCAAAATAAAAATTTGAATATCCCAATTGAATTAAAAAAATTCGGTACTATTACATACAAAGGCATTTTTGATGGATTTATTAATGATTTTTTTACTAAAGGTTCTATTTTTACTAACCTTGGCGAAATTGATACCGATTTAAAAATGAAAATTGGTAAAACAGAAGAACAAATAATTTACGACGGAACTTTACAAACCAAAAACTTTAACATTGGCGCTTTAGTCGAACAAAACTCATTAAATAATTTAAATTTAAATGCACGTGTAAAAGGTAGTGGACTTACTTTAAATAAACTCAAAGCTAATCTCGAAGGGAAAATATTATTTTGTAATTATAATGGTTATACTTATAAAAACAT
>CAZAPH010000038.1:4683-22990 GCA_964487105.1 uncultured Akkermansia sp. | reverse complement strand
TACAATTCCTGTTCTATAACCCTCTGCACTAATACCTGTTGTTAGCATAAATTTATTTGTTTTAAATTGTACATTAAGTTGAACAGGTAAAATAAAATTAAAAATAACCTTTTTATTAATGGGTACACTTGCGCCAAAAAATGGTGCAGGTATAAATAAGCCATCACTGTATGAAGCTGCTAAGCCATAAAAATAATTTTTTCTTAACCCTCTAACATGTAATTGCCCGATTACGCCACTAAATCTAGGCATTAATTTATTTAAAGTTATATCTTGCTCGGCAATTGCTATATTAGTACTATAAAAGCCTACTCTGTACTTTTTTGTTAGCCAGGTTCCTAAAATCCCTCCTGCAATTGTGTAATTATTTTTTAGAGGTAAGCTATCAAAACCAATATTTAATTGTTTAACGTTAACTCTAATCATACCTAACGTCTGAGAAGCTTTTATTCTTACACTATTTTTTAAAATATCTTTAAGTTTTAAACTACTTAAATCTAATTTTACATCAGCATTTAATTTTGATTTTAAAGGAAAGGTAAAAACAGCATTAACATCCTTTGAATTAAAAACGCTAGAAGTATCATTAAACTTTGAATCAAAAATGTATTTAGAGTCAAATTTTAAACGAGGCCTAAACAGTTGTTGAATTTGTTCAACTTCAAAAGTTTGTGCGTTTAAGAAGAAATTAACACTAAAAAAAAAGAATAAAATTTTATTTTTTTTCATTAAATTAAAAATACAAAAAAAGCGAAGTATAAACTTCGCTTTAACTTTAATTAATTAAAATTTTATTTTTTAATACGTTCAACGTAATCACCAGTTCTTGTATCAATTTTTACCCAATCGCCTTCGTTAAAATACAAAGGAACCATTATTTCGGTACCAGTATCAATAGTGGCACGTTTAAGAGTGTTGGTAGCGGTATCGCCTTTAACACCAGGTTCGGTATAAGTAATTTGGGCTTCAATAAATGTAGGTGGTTCGGCTACAATTACTTCATCACCTTCAAAACTTATTTTTACTTCCATACCTTCTTTTAAAAATTTACCACCTTCACCAAACATTATTAGGGGAACATGAACTTGTTCAAATGTTTCATTATCCATAACTACAGCAAAATCACCTTCATTGTAAATGTATTGCATCATTTTGTATTCAACCCTTACAATTTCAACTGATTCACCGCTTCTGAAACGGTTTTCGGTTTGTTTACCAGTTTTTAAATTACGCATTTTTGCTTGATAAAAAGCACGTAAATTACCGGGAGTACGGTGTTGATACTCCATTATTTGAACTAATTCGCCATTAAAACGGATAATGGATCCTACGTTTATGTCGCCTGTGTCTGCCATTGTTTTTTATTTAATTGTTATTCATTAATATCATGCACAACACCCATATTTGCAAATTTTTCAATTCTTGCATCAATGCGTTGTTGAGGAGTTAGTTTTTCTAAATCTACTAAATGTTTTTTTATTTCGTTTTTTACAGTTTCAAAAATTTGTTGATGATTGCGGTGCGCCCCACCAATTGGTTCTTTAATCACCCCATCTACTAAACCATTTTTAAACATATCCGTTGCTGTTAGTTTTAATGCCTCTGCAGCTTTTTCTTTTTGAGCCCATGTACGCCATAAAATAGTTGAACAATTTTCGGGTGAAATTACTGAGTACCAAGAATTTTCTAACATCAACACTTTGTCGCCAATACCTATACCTAAAGCACCACCACTTGCTCCTTCACCAATTATAATGCAAATTACAGGTACTTTTAATTGGCTCATTTCTAATAAATTTCTGGCAATAGCTTCGCCCTGCCCTCTTTCTTCGGCTTCTAAACCTGGGTATGCGCCCGGTGTATCTATAAAAGTTACAATAGGTTTATTAAATTTTTCGGCTAATTTCATTAAGCGTAAGGCTTTGCGGTAACCTTCAGGGTTTGCCATTCCAAACCTTCGAATTTGGCGCATTTTAGTGTTTATCCCTTTTTGTTGACCAATAAACATAATGGTTTGCCCGTCTAGTTCACCAAAGCCTCCAACCATTGCTTTATCATCAGCTACAGTTCTATCGCCATGTAATTCAATGTAAGAATTATTTGTTATAGACGCAATGTAAGCATTTGTATATGGTCTTTCAGGATGCCTGCTCACCTGAACACGTTGCCAAGGGGTTAAATTAAAATAAAGTTCTTTTGTTTTAAGTACAATTTCGTCTTCTAACTCTTTAACTTTATCATCTAATTTAACTTTACTTTTTGCATTTACTTCCTTTAATTTTACCAACTCTCCCTCCAAATCCTGAATTGGTTTTTCAAAATCTAAATACGTCATACATTTTAAGTTAGGCTGCAAAGATAAGATTAATTAACTAAAAAATATTCTTAAAACACGAATTCAAGTGTTTGATTATTAATTGTTTAAATAATTTATTCAAAAAAACATTTATTTTTAGTATTAAAAATAACATAAAATAAATTAAACGGAAGCATTTGTTTTTATACCGCTCGTAAATAATAATTAGTCCAATAAATAGGACTGATTTTTCTTAGTGGCGGCATTACCATTGTAAAATTAAAAAATAGCTTTGGACTATTTTATAATTACAATTGGTATTATTTAGTGTTAAGTTTTGATTTTATAAATTTAAAGCTCGGTAAAACAGCATTTTGAATACGTTTAGCATAGCGAATACTTGCTATTATTTCGTTTTGTTTTTCTTCTATTATGCTTTTTTGTTTATTAATAATTTTAAATCTATTAAATAAAACCAAAGAAAAAATCAGAATTATTACTAGAATAACAAGCGTAGCATAAATTATAATAGTGTTTCTTTTTTGTGCTTCATCATGTTCTTGTTTTTGTTTATCTTTTTCTGCTTTAAAAATTAATTCTTTTTTAAGGATTTCAAAATTCATTTCTTTTTGATTAATATCTTTCAACACTTCAGAATTTGATAAACTATCTCTGTAAGAAATAAAAAATTTATAATAAAAGTATGCTTTATCATACATTTTACGTTTTTCATACAAGTTTTTTAGTGCGCTATAGGCATCTTTTAAAGCTTCTGGAAAATTAATTTCTTTAGCTTTATTTAATCCAAGAAATAAATTTTTTTCGGCTTTATCATATTTGTTTAAACCAGAAAAAGCAGTGCCAATATTTAAATAAGAATAGGCTATTCCAAAATTATCATTCAATTTTATTTGATAATCTAGCGCTTCATTAAAATAATTTAACGCTTCTTCAAACTTATTTAATTCTAAACAAACGCTTCCTAAATTGTTTTTAGCATTTGCAATACCAGTTAAATTATTAGAAAGCGTATAATAATTTAATCCACGTAAATAATAACTTTTAGCTAATTCTAAATTTTTCTTTTTATAATACACATTCCCAATATTTGTGTAAAAATTTCCAAGCCCCCAAACTTGGTTATTATCTTTTATTACTTTAATTGCTTTAAAATAATAACGAAGTGATTTATCATACTCATTTTGTGTAAAATAAACTACTCCAATATTACTATTTAAACTAGCAATTTGACCTGCATTATTTAATGATTCGGCAACTTTTAAAGCACTTAGATATGTATTTAAAGCGTTGGGATAATCACCTCTTAATTCGTAAATATAACCTTTAAAGTATAAGCAGGTATATTGCTTCTTCTTAAAATGTGTTTTTGTTTCTAAATTATTTAATAGAGTTAAAAAAGAATCTGCTTTATTTAAATTCCCTTCATTAATCGTAGTTCCAATTAATTTATTAAAATTGGAAATTTTAATAGAATCGTTATTGGAAGAATGTATAATATTAAGGATAGAGTCTTTAGCTCTATTTTGTGCACTTAAATTACTATTTAGTGCGATAAATAAAACGCAAATAAAATATGTTTTTAATTTTAACACTTAATATTTTAAATTAAATATAATAAAAAACAATTTAAATGTTAAGTTTTTGTATTTATACTGCTTTGATTTAATAATTAGTCCTATAATCAGAATCAAGTTTTTTTGGTGGCGGCATTACCATTGTAAAATTAAAAAATAGCTTTGGACTATTTTTTAATTACAATTGGTATTGTTTTATCCCATAATCTTATAAAACAGTAGAATTTTTACAGTTTATTACCACTTAATTATTGTTGTAATTACTTATTATTTAATTGATGTTTTTCTTATCTGCAAAACATTAACTAAAAAAGCAAAAGCCATTGAAAAATAGATATAGCCTTTTGGAATATTAAAATGCATACCTTCTGCGATTAACGAAACGCCAATCATTAATAAAAAACAAAGTGCTAAAATTTTAAGTGAGGGATGTTTTTGAATAAATGCACTAATAGGTTTAGAAGCTATTAACATAATAAAAACAGATACTATTACCGCAACATACATTACCCAAAGTTGTTGTACCATACCAACGGCAGTAATTATAGAATCTATAGAAAAAACCAAATCTAAAATAATAACTTCAATTAATAATTTACTAAACACGCCATTCTTTTTGTTTTTTAAATTACTATCAACAACATCTTCGGTTTTGTGCATTATTTCTTTTGAGCTTTTATAAATTAAAAATAAGCCACCAATTATTAAAATTAATCCTTTGCCCGATACTTCAATATCTTGAAACACAAATAATGTTTTATCTAATTTTAAAATCCAAGAAATTACTGTTAAGAGTAACAACCTTATTAGCATTGCTAAGCCTAAGCCCCAAAACCTGAGTTTATCTTTTTGATGAATTGGTAATTTATCTGAAAGGATAGAAATAAATATAATATTATCTATACCTAAAATAATTTCTAAAGAAATTAATGATATTAATGGGATTAAATACTCTGTTAACATATTTGTTTAATTTAAATTATTTCCAACCGCCACCTAAA
Source organism: uncultured Akkermansia sp. (assembly GCA_964487105.1). GTDB lineage: Bacteria > Bacteroidota > Bacteroidia > B-17B0 > Aurantibacillaceae > Aurantibacillus. Next base: position 18,098 of record CAZAPH010000038.1, on the reverse strand, counting down.
ACTTTATATAAATTTATTAAAGCAATATTTTGGCGTTTGTAGAAATTAATTAATTCTATTTGAGAATGAAGTGAATTTTTTTGAGATGTAATAATTTCTAAATAATTAGCTCTCCCTGCGCGAAATAGTTCTGAAGAAGTTGTAATAGAATTTTTTAGTAAGGTTACTTCTTCCTTTTTTAATTCGTACATTACTTTAGAATATTTAATGTTATTTACAGCAACATAAACTTCTTTAAAGGCATTTACAATATTTCGTTCGTAATTTATGTAAGCTTGCTTTTGTTCAGCCTCAGCAGCCATTAATTCTCCTTTTAATTTTCTTCTATTTAATAAAGGTGCCGTTAAACCTCCTAATGTATTATAGGCAAGAGAAGCTGGCATTTCGGTTAACAACAATGCGTTAAACGATTGTAAACCAATTAATGCGTTAATATTTAAACTTGGAAAAAAAGCTGCTTTTGCAGACATTACATCAGCATTTGCAGCATTTAATTCAAAATCTGCTTGTTTTATATCTGCTCTATTATTTATTAAATCAGAAGGTACGCCAATTGCAATTTTATTATTAATGTTTTGAGCTAAATAGTTTGTATCTCTATTTAATTTAGTAGGATAAGTGCCACAAAGAAAATTAATATTACTTAATGTTTCAATTGAAAGTTGTTCAACTTCTGCTTTAATTGCTTTTGAATTGAGTAATTGAGCTGTCATTAATTCAATTGCTAATTCATTTGCTTTTCCTGCTTCTTTTTGCGCTAGCACCAATTCAATTGCATTTTTTTGGAGTTCAATATTATCGTTTAAAATTTGAATTTCTTCATCGTAAGCAATTAGTTCAAAATAAGCAGTTGCAATATCGGCAATTAAATTAGTAACAATTAAATCTTTTCCATATTGCGATGCAATAAATTTAGATGCAGCTGATTTTTTTTTATTTTTTAATTTTCCCCACAAATCAATTTCCCATGAGGCTTGAAAGCCAACATTATAATCTGGTAATGGATTAGGTATATGCTGTTTTTCATTAATATTAGTAGAAAATTGGGTATCGTAATTCCCTACTCCGTCCATTGTATAATCACCAAATTTTCTTTGACCTACAGCTAAGTTCACACCTACTTCTGGTAATCTTATGCCTTTATTTGTTTTTAAACCAGCTTTATAAATTTCTATTTTTTGTAATGCAATTTTTAAATCAAAATTATTTTTTAAAGCTGTATCTATTAATTTTATTAAATAAGGATCAAAATAATAATCTCTCCATTTTACATTTGTTGTTGAATTACTTACAATTGAGTCGTTAAATTTTTTTGGTAAATTGGCGATAATACTATTTGTTTGTAATTGCTTTGTTTTACAAGACGCAAAAAGTATAACAAAAAAAAGAAGTAATTTATATAATTTAAATTTCAACATGTTCTTTAGTAATTACATTAGTTTTTTGAGAATTAATTTTTGTTTTAGATTTAGAAAATAAAACATACAATCCGGGTATAATAAGAACGCCAAAAACAGTACCAAAAAACATACCACCAGCAGCAGCAGTACCAATTGTTTTGTTTCCTATTGCGCCAGCGCCAGAAGCCATCATTAAAGGAATTAAGCCTGCAATAAATGCAAATGAAGTCATTAAAATAGGGCGTAATCTACTAACTGCGCCTTCAATTGCTGATTCAATAGCTGAAAAACCTTGTTTTTGTTTTAAAATTGCAAATTCTACAATTAATATTGCATTTTTTCCTAATAATCCTATTAACATTACCATTGCCACTTGCGCATAAATATTGTTTTCTAAACCGGTAATGTAAAGCAAAAATAATGATCCAAAAATTCCAATTGGTAAAGACAATAAAACTGGCAAAGGCAGTAAAAAACTTTCGTACTGAGCAGAAAGCAATAAATACACAAACAATAAACAAATTACAAATATGTAAATAACTTGATTACCAGAGGCAATTTCTTCTCTAGTCATACCAGACCAATCATAACTGTAACCTCTAGGTAAATTTTCTTTTGCTACTTCTTCAATAGCCTTAATAGCATCACCACTACTATAACCAGTTGCCGCTTCACCATTTAACATTGCAGAAACATACATATTATATCTGGTTAATTGCTCAGGTCCATAAATTCTTTCAATTTTACTAAATAATCCATAAGGTACCATTTCACCATCTTTGTTTTTTACTCGTAATTTTAAAATATCTTCAGGTTGGGCTCTGTATTTAGGATCTGCTTGTAACATTACTTTATACATTTGACCAAAACGTATAAAATTTGTAGCATAGTAACTACCCATTAATGTTTGTAAATTACTCATTGCATTATCAGCAGTAATTCCTTTTTTAGAAGCAACGTCTTGATCGATATGAATTAAATACTGTGGAAATGTAGGGTTAAAGCTTGTAAAAATATTTTTAATTTCTTTTCGTTTACTTACTGCTTCGATAAATTTTTGAGTTATAGCATAAGTTTGTTGTAAATTACCACTTCCAGTTTTATCTAGCAATCTTAATTCAAATCCGCTAGCATTACCAAAACCAGGTACAGCAGGAGGAGGAAAAAATTGAATTTCTGCATCTTTTATATGTTTAGTTTTTTCTTGCATTAAAGCAATAATATCGTTAGCTGTTTTTTTTCTGTTTTTCCATGCTTTTAAACTAATTGTACTCATACCAAAAGATGCGCCTGAACCATCTGTCATCATACTAAAACCTGCTAAAGATGAAGAAGACTCAACCTCTTCAATTGTTTTTGCAACATTATCAATTTCTTGCATCACATTTTCTGTACGTTCTAAAGTAGCACCAACAGGCGTAGTAACATTTGCATAAATTGTACCTTGATCTTCAGTTGGAATAAAACCAGTAGGTAAAACTTTGCTTACACCCCAAGTTGCAAAACTAAATCCTATTAAAACAACAATTGTAATTACCCTTCTATTAATAATTATATCTAAACTTTTTTTATAGTTATCAGAAATAGAATTATAAAACCTATTAAAACCATCAAAAAATTTAGTAAGTCTGTTTTTGGATTTAATTTGGTGGTGTTGATTTTTAAGCATTATGGCACATAAAGCAGGAGTTAAGGTTAAAGCATTAATACCAGAAATTATAATTGATATAGCCATTGTAATAGAAAACTGGCGATAAAAAACACCAACAGGGCCATCTAAAAAAGCAACAGGAATAAAAACAGCAGACATTATTAAAGTTATAGCAATAATAGCTCTTCCAATTTCACTCATGGCTTGCATACTTGCTGTTTTAGCATCAGTATTATTTTGTTCCATTTTAGCATGAACAGCTTCAACTACCACAATTGCGTTATCTACAACAATACCAATAGCCAGTACTAATGCAAACAAGGTTAATAAATTAATTGAAAACCCAAATAATTGCATAAAAGCAAAAGTTCCTATTAACGAAACTGGTACTGCTAATACAGGAATTAAAGTTGAGCGCCAATCTTGTAAAAAAAGAAACACAACTAACGCCACTAAAATAAAAGCTTCTATTAGAGTTTTAAGAACTTCTGAAATTGATGCGTCTAAAAAACGAGAAACATCGTAACTTATGGTATAATCCATACCTGGAGGAAAAGTGGTTTCTTTTAATGAGAGCATTTTAGATTTAATATTTTTAATTACCTCGCTTGCATTTGAACCAGGGCGTTGTTTAAGAACAATAGCCGCAGAAGGTTTTCCGTTTTCTTTTGATAAAACATCATAATCCAAAGAACCAAACTCAACATCTGCAATATCTTTTAAACGTAGCATTTCACCGCTTTTATTTACTTTTACAACTATATTTTCATATTGTTCTTTTTGAGTTAATTTACCGGTATAACGTAAAACATATTGTAATGATTGGGATTTTCTTCCTGAGCTTTCTCCAATTTTACCAGGAGCAGCTTCTATGTTTTGAGCTTTTAATGCTAGTACTACTTCTTCAGCAGATACTTCATACGCATCTAACTTTGCTGGTTTTAACCAAATACGCATGGCATATTCTCGTTGCCCCATTATGTCTGCAAAACCAACACCATCAATTCGTTTAAGCTCAGCTAAAACATTAATATCAGCAAAGTTGTAAATAAATTTTTCATCAAGTGTTGTATCACTACTAATTAAATTCAAGTAAAGTAACATACTATTTACTTCTTTTTCTGTTGAAACGCCAGCTTTTATAACTTCTTCTGGCAACTCATCTAAAACAGTGGCTACCCTATTTTGTACGTTTACAGCAGCTAAATCCGGATCAGTTCCTACTTTAAAATAGACTTGAATAATACTCGTACCATCATTTCCCGAAACAGAAGTCATGTAAGCCATCCCCGGAACACCATTAATAGCACGTTCAAGAGGCGTAACAACAGCTTTTGCACACACCTCAGCATTAGCTCCAGTATATTTTGTAGTAACAGATACAGCAGGCGGAGCGATATCTGGATACTGCGTAATTGGTAAAGAAAGCATTGCCAATATACCTAAGATAACAATAAATAAAGATATTACAAGGGATAAAACAGGAAGTTGAATGAATTTTTTAAACATAATTTAATTTATTTTAAACCTAAATTTTTAATAATATCATTCATTTTAACATCCTGTGATTTAATTATCATATCAGGCTTTATATTTTGAATTCCTTCATACAATATTTTTTCTCCAACATCTAATCCTTTAGATATAATAAATAAGTGCGGTAAGCGTGCAATACTTTCTATGTTGCGTTGTTGCACTTTATTGTTTTTATCAATAACATAAACATATAACTTATCTTGAATTTCAAAAGTTGATTTTTGCGGTACTACAATTACATTCGTGAATTTTTTCTGTAACCTCACTCTTCCACTTGCTCCATGTTTAATAATTTTTTCTGGGTTAGGAAATTTTGCCCTAAATGCAATATTACCGGTACTTGCATCAATTACGCCTTCAATTGTTTCAATTTTTCCTTTATAAGGATGCTCACTTCCATCAGCAAGTATTAATGATACAATACGAGGTTGTACGCTATCTGATTTAATTGTTTTAGCATATCTTAAATATTCTTTTTCTGATACATCAAAATAAGCATATACTTCATCATATTCCGATAAAGTTGTAAGTAAAGTACCTTCATCAATTAAGCTTCCAATTTTATGTGGAATTCTATTTAAAACTCCTTTAAATGGTGCTTTAATTTCAGTATTAGACAATTTAATTTGTACATAAGCTTGGTGTGCCTGCGCTTCTTCCATTTTAGCTTTTTGGGCTTCGAGTTTATTTTTAGCTAAAGCAACTTCGGTGTTAGATATGATTTTTTTTTCAGCAAGTTGATATGCGTTTTTTAGTTCTAGTTCGGCAGCATCAACATCTGCAATTGAAATTTTATGTAAAGCCTTTGCTTTTGCTAATTCCTCTAAATATTCTTTGTTATTTATACTAAACAATAATTGTCCATTTGTTACATGTGCACCTTCATCTACAAATATTTTTTCTAAATAGCCCGAAACACGTGTTCTAATTTCAATATTTTGAATCGCATGAATATCTGTAACATAATCTGTAAAAACAGAAGTATCAATTGTAATTAGAGTTGTTACAGGAAAAGAATCATTTAAAATAATTTTTTCTTCCTCGTTTTTACAAGCTCCTAAACAAATAATAAATAGTGGTAATATATATATAAGTTTCATTTTATAAAATAAAAATAATTTTTTGATGTACTAAATGCCTCGTTAAAAATAAAAAAACTAAATTATTTTTCCGGTGGCGGACTAATAATTGCAAAAGATTTTTTCAAAATCTTTTTATGCAAACAAACACTTCTAAAATCAACATCATTAGAGTAAATTAAAGCATCAGTATTTAAATTATTTATGAAAGATTCATCTTCATTAAAAGAAGAACCTGTTTCGTTAGATTGAGCAGAGTGATTTTCGGAAAAGTTTAAAACAGTTGAAACTTCTTGTGATAAATTAATTGTATTTAATTTAATAGTAATACCTAATACAATTACTGAGATTAAAAAAAATAAAATTTTTATATTTCTGCTGTTTTTCAAAGCTGCACAAAATTAACAGTTTTAACATATTAAAAATTAAAACTTCTGTTAAAATATGTGTAATTAAAAATTAAATTAATTCTTTAATTAATAAACTTATACTTTCTTCAGTAAATTCTTCGGGCATTATAGCATTACGCACACCATATTCAGACAATGCATACTTAGTAGATGCTCCCATTGCTACAATAATTTGTCTTTCATCAATTTTATATTTTGTAAAATATGTTTTTACATTTGAAGGACTAGTAAAAATTAAAATATCAGCATACGGAACTTCGAAAATTGTTTTGTTAATTGTTTTGTATGTGTACAAGTTATGTACAGTGTTTGTAAATGCAATTTGTTTTTGAATAGTTTGTAAAGAGTCCATTGCTTGTGGAAATAATACACTTTCGTTACCTAAAATTTCGCGAAAGTCTTTAGCAATTTTAACCACATCATTTCCTTTTCCAACAAAATCAACACTTTTGAAATAATTTAACAACTCATTTGCAGATGCTTGCCCAACCACCCCGCATTTAACATTATGTGGGATATTTGGGTTTTGTTCAAAAAAATAACGAATAGAATTTTTACTCGAAAAAAATATCCAATTGGTTTGAGGAGTATATGAAAAAGGAATTTTTACAATGTTAATTAAAGGCAAATCATACAAGTTAAAATTTAACTCAGTACTTAAACTATAAATAGGGCTGTTTGCTGATAGTTTCCGAGTAATAAATACACTTTTCATAAAAACTGATAAATGTTATAACATAAATTAACTGTAAAAACAAAATAATTTATTATATTTGTAGTACAAAAATGAGCATTAATATCAATATAATAAAATTAAATAATTCTATTTTAAAAATAGAAATTAAGAAGCTTATTTTATCTACAAATAACAAGGCCTTTGTGTTATAAGTCCCTTTTTACTTATATACTAAAAAGGGAAATTTCTTTAAAAAAAATATTAGCGTAATAAAATGAATGTGTGTTTTTTTTCATAAAAAAAGTACTGCATTATTATTACTTAAATCTAAAATTAATTTATTTATTAAAACAAAAGTTATGAAAGCAACAATATCAGAATCGGTATATAAAAAAATATATACATTAATACAAAAAATAAAATCTCCAGAAGGAAAACAATTAGGAAATATAATTACTAACGCAAAAGTTGTAAAAGATAACGAATTAAAAAACGATGTTGTAAGTATTAATTCTATGGTTGAATTTAAAGAAGATAGTTTAAATAAACCCATTCGCTTACAAATTGTATTACCTGAAGAGGTAGATATTAGTAAAAGAAAAATATCTGTTTTTGCACCAATTAGTATTGCATTATTTGGATTTAAAGAAAATGATAAATTTCAATGGGAATTACAATCAGGAAACAAAAATATTGAAATATTGAAAGTTGTTAATAGTTGAAAAATTCATTAATGAATTAAAAATAGTACTATTAAAATTTAATCACTAAATAATAAACTTTATGAAACTAATTTTAGAAAAAAAGGATAAAATAAAAATAGTACTAATAACAACTATTATCATTTTAATAGAATCAATAATTTCATATAATCAAACAGCTAACATTAAAAAAGTTAGTTCAAATTTGAATGAAATTTATACTGATAGATTAATAGCTCAAAATTATTTATTAAAGCTTAATGATCTTATTCATCATCAAAAAGAACTAACTTCTATTGAAAAACCAAATGAATATACTTTTAATACATTTACTAAAAATGGTAAAGAAATTTTAGCCTATATTAATAAATTTGAAGCTACTTATTTAATTAAATCCGAATTACTACTTTTTGAAAAAACAAAACTACAAGCACATCAATTGTTTAATAATGATTATTACAATAATACAAATGTGTTTACAAATAAGCATACTAATATAAATTTTAAAACCAAATTAGATTTAATGTCTGCTAACTTAAATAAATTATCAGAAATTCAAATAAATAGAGGTTCGGAGTTAATTGCAAATGCTAATGTAACATCATCAAATTTTTCTGTAATTAACGAGTTAAGTTACACGCTACTTTTAATTTTACCTTTTTGTATTTTTGTAATATTATTTCCGACTAAACCATTTAATTTATCTAAAAACGGAAATTACTCTTTAAATTAAGGTGTTTTATTAATACTTTTCTCAATATATTTATTGCTAGGCAATATAGTTTTCTGAATTCTTCCTGCGTAATTAATAGAATCTAAAATTTCTTTTTGTTTAGTTTCAATAATTTTTGTTTGGTCTTTTAATAATTTATTAGTTTTATTTTTTTGAATGTTTGATTTAATTACAAATACAAATAAAACCAATAGCAAAGATGTAACAGCTATTCCTGCATAAATTAAAGTCTTTCTTCTGTTTAATTCTAATTTCGTTAAATTATTTTCTGAGTTTAATAACTTAATTTGCGTGTTCTTTTTCTCCGTTTCAAATTTTTCTTGAACCTCTAACAATTGTTTATTGGTTGTTTCGTTAAAAACAGAATCTTTATACTGCAAATGTAAATTCAAATAATCAACTGATTCTTTATACGATTTAGCTATATAAGAAACATCAGAGAGCTTTTTATAAATCTCAGCAACATTGTGTTTAGCTTTATCTTCAAGCATTAATTTCAATCCAACGTTTAAATTATCAATGGCTTCGTTATATTTTTTTTCTACAATTAATAACTCTGCATTTGCAAAGTAATAAACAAATGAAGCATAGTTTAACTTAGCAAGATTTAAATTTAATTCGGCTTGCTTTAAATTTTCTCTGGCTTTGTCGTACTCTCCAATTATGCGGTAATAACCCGAAAGATTGCTTAGTATAATAACATAACCAATATAATTTTTTTGTTCTTTAAATAATTTTAAACAGATTGTACTCCATTTTATTGCTGCATGATAATCTTTAACCGAACTGTAAAAATTTGCAAGTCCACCCGAGCCATAGGCCTGTGCCTTTAAATCGTTATTTTTTAAAGCTAAATTATATTGTTTACTGTAATATTCTTTTTGCGCATTGCTATTTTTTAAACCTAAATATGTATTGCCAATTGTGCCATAAACCATAGCAAGCATTTTAAAATTTTTAAGTTTTTCGTAAATTTTTTCGGCTTCAAATAAATATTTTAAAGCGTCTTGGTACTCTCCAGTACCATTATAAATATTTCCTAAAATATTGCAAACATTTGCAGTTAATTTATCAAACTTAATTGTTGAAGAGGTTTGATAAATAAATTTCAAATAGTTTAATGATGAATCGCTATTTAAACTTTCTCTGTTAGCATTAACTGTATTAAAAAAGTTTTTTATTTTTAAAGTATCATTTGGATTATTTAAAATTTCTTGTTTTAAACTATTTAACTGTGAATAATTTTGACAATAAACCGTAAATGTGATAAATGTCAGAAATAAAAATAGTGCTTTTTTCATTTGAACTTTGCTAAAATACTAAATTTCAAACCATTTTATTAAATTATTAATTGATTAGTGCAATTTAATTTTACTTTACACAATTAAATGTTTAAATCGATTTAAAAAAATAGTTATTCAATATTTAGCTCTATATAGTGTTAATTTTTTGTTTAACTCATTTATTTATATTAACTTAGTTTATATTATAACATTAAATTACTAAGCATGTTTAAGTTTTTATTTGCTTTTTTTTTATTTTATATTCTAACATTAAATTCACAAAGTAATACAATGGTTAGTAGCATGCCCAATTATACAAACTTTGGTACTGCCTCTCAAACAATTATTACAGCTCAATTAAATGCAGAAACACCTTCTACTTACAAAAATAATCCTGAATATGGGGTATTACCAATTATTTCATCATGTACTGAATGCGTTGAATTAATTCATAAACGAACAGAATATACAAGAGAATATATTAATGGTTCTACTACATATAATCAAACAGGATATACTAAAATAAATTATAAAGATAGCAACGGCTATTTTAGAGAAATTAATCCTTTTCTAAATAAAACTTCTCAAAATAATGTATATGCTGCCTTAAATCAACCAATACCAACTTATGTAGATGTTAATAATGAGAAGTTAACTATTAAGTATGATGAAAACACTATTGACTTTGCTAAAAATTTAAAATTAATTTTTCAAGATTCTACAGGTTTAAAATCAACCTTAGCAACAGCTAACTGGAGTCAACTATCAGTAGGTAAAGATGGTGTTTTTATAACAAATATTTTTCCTGACATTGATTTTGAAGCTCGAGTAATGGAGGGAAGTTTTAAAACTTCTTTTTTAATAAAATCTAAATTAAATTTACAGTCAAAGGGTTGGTTAATTATTTCAGACGATCTAAATACTAATTTTAATTCAACTTTTAATTTTTCAAATCCTGTAGATTTAGATGGTAAAGTAAATGGAAATCTTTATATAAATGCGCCCAATAATAAAAATTTTGCTATTTTACAAGGCATAGTAGCAAGCAGTAAACGTGGCATTTATCAACCATTATACTACCGTAAGTTATCAAACACATTAGAATTAATGTCTAACTCAACTTGGTTAAATGATACTGCGACTAAATACCCCATATCCATTGATCCAGTTGTAACAAATGCTGCAACACTAGCGCAAGCCTCTATTACTGGATCAGGATTAAACAATTCTGGTTCATTTGTTGGTTTCTGCTCCTATAATTTAACTGTAGCAAGGCCAGCAAATTGTACATTAACTGACATACAATGGACGTTTACATACATTGCTCAAAATGGTGCGGGTAAAAATGAAGGCGCTGTTGATTTTTTACATGGTGCTTGTCGAAGTCCGGCAGGTGCTGGTTTTTTTTGGTTTTGTAACTCGATTTTTGGTGGGCTTTGCATAGGTACTAACATTTCAATAGGAGCTGACTTATTACCATGTGTATCACCAATTGCTGCATGTAGCGGCAACCTTAGCTTTACTATGCGATTTTATGATGCTTTTGCTGGAGCATCTTGCTCTAATTTTTTTATAGGAGCTAATTCACCATGGACTATGACATTGATAGGAAATAATTTGCAAACATTAGGCAACACAGCAACAGGAAATGGTACCGCATCTCAAGTCGCAACCTGTTATGCAAATACAACAATGAATCCCAATCCATTATATGGTATTACACCGCTTACATTTTTATGGGGTCCTGGCGGACAAACATCATCTACCTTAAATTTTATGCCTACATCTCCTGGTAACAGCGTGTTTACATGTACCGTAACTGATGCTTGTGGTGTAATTAGAGTGGCAACTTTTACAATAACAAATAATTGTGTTTTACCCATAGAGTTAAAAGAATTTACAGCGTTATATAACGGAAGTTATTCAACAATTAAATGGGCAACCTTAACTGAAAAAAATGCCGAATACTTTACTATAGAAAAATCATTAAATGGTAATGATTTCACTTTATTAGAAAAAGTAGCTGCTAAAGGTACAACATCGTTTCAAAATGATTACTTGGTAAATGATTATTCTACAAATAAAAACGGAACAACTTATTATAGATTAAAACAATTTGATTTTGGAGGTATTGAAAAATACTCTAAACTAATAAGTTTAAATGTAAATGAAGAAGTACTAGAAATAAAAATAGTACCAAACCCTACAAATGAATTTATTACTATTGAATTATCAAATAACTTTATAGGAAATACAGTTACAATTGATATTTATGATGCTTTAGGGAAAAAAACTACTTTAAAACAAAATCTTCAAATAAAACCTGATACAAAAAGTATTCAACTTGGTTTAGGAGAAATGCCAAAAGGTGTTTATTATTTAAACATTATTTCAAACAATTATAAATCTTTTAAAACTAAATTGGTTAAATTATAAAAATTTTTTTCTTTATTTTTTTGCTTTAAACGCTTTATTTTATCCTAAATTAATAAGTTAAGGATCATATTTAATTAGTTTATCCTCAAAAAGTCATATTTCTTTTTCCACTTTTTCTTAACAAAAAGTGGAGCAAAAGTCAAGGCGTTTCGAACTACCCACCCGCTCTTAATTTTTCTTGAAAATTCAATCGACGTAAATTTTAATTTGCCATGATAATACATGCAATGCAAATTAAAAAAACGCAAGCCTGCCTTCCGGCGAGGCAGGCGCCCTCGATGAATTTTCTAAGTAAAATTAATTCACGCTTACGCACGCTCAGCGAAACGCCATGCCAAAGCGCCTGTGTGAAATACTACTTAAAATGTACGTTTAAAATAATACTTTTAGGATTTTTATTCCGCTTTTTATATTGTTTTGAATAAAAACCGGTATATTTTAGGTATTAATTTTTAATAAAAAATTAACAATAGTAAGGCATACAGAGTTTTTTGAGGGACGACTAATTATTAAATCAAAGCGGTATTAAATTAAAAAACAAAAAAGCCCTCTGAAATTTCAGGAGGGCTTTTTTTACTTATCTCAAAAAATATATTAAGCCGTAACTTCTTCTAATTTTGGTGCTGCAGCCATAATTTCTTCATTGGCGGCACTTGCATATTGATCAAAATTTTTAATAAACTGAGAGGCTAAATTTTGAGCTTTTGTTTTAAATCCTGCTTTGTCTTTCCAAGCATTTTGAGGTTCTAAAATTTCAGTAGGTACATCTTTACATGTTTTAGGGAATTTTAAGCCAAAATAAGCCGTATTGCCATATTCAACATTATCTAAATCGCCATTTAAAGCTGCAGAAATTAAAGCGCGTGTATAGCTTAATTTAATTCGGTTACCAACGCCATAAGAACCGCCAACCCATCCGGTATTAAGTAACCATACATTTACTTTGTGTTTTTTTAATTTTTCACCTAATAACTCTGCATATTTTGTAGGATGTAAAGGTAAAAATGCTTTTCCAAAACAAGCACTAAAAGTTGTAGTTGGTTCTGTAATTCCCATTTCAGTACCTGCAACTTTAGCTGTATAACCACTTATAAAATGATACATAGCTTGGCCTGTAGTTAATTTACTAATTGGAGGTAAAACACCAAAAGCATCACAAGTTAAAAAGAAAATGTTTTTAGGAATATCGCCAACAGCTGGACTAACAGCATTATCAATATAATGAGAGGGGTAACTTACACGTGTATTTTCAGTTTTTGAAATATTAGTAAAATCAACTGTTGTAGTACCATCATAATATTCAATGTTTTCTAATAATGAGCCAAATTTAATGGCATTAAATATTTGTGGTTCTTTTTCTTGTGTTAAATCAACACATTTAGCGTAGCATCCACCTTCAAAATTAAATACACCTTTATCACTCCAGCCATGATCATCATCACCAATTAATTTACGGATAGGGTCTGAACTTAAAGTTGTAATTCCTGAACCAGATAAACAAAAGAAAAAT
>CAZAPH010000038.1:0-4673 GCA_964487105.1 uncultured Akkermansia sp. | reverse complement strand
CAGTATCTCCATTTTTACCAATGTTTGCTGAGCAATGCATTGATAATACCTTTTTTTCGTGAGGTAAAATATAATTTAATACATTAAAAATAGATTTTTTAATTTCGCCAGTATATGCTGTACCGCCAATTAAAACCATTTTTTTAGTAAAATTAATGATGGCAAAATTATGTTGGCGAGTTCCATCAATTTTAGGATCGGCTTTAAAACCTGGTGCATTAATAATTACCCAATCGTGTTTAAATGTTTTTATTTCTTCGGTAGTTGGGCGTAAAAATAAATTATAAGCAAATAAGTTACTCCAAGGGTATTCGTTAACTACTCGAATATTTATTCTATAAGTTGGATCAGCGCAAGCGTACGCATCTCTTACCCAAACTTCTTTATTACCTAAGTAAGCTAACATGCGGTTATGTAATACATCAAATTTATCAGATTCAAAACGGTTATTTACATCGCCCCACCAAACACTATCTTTAGTATTTTCATCATAAACTACAAATTTATCTTTTGGAGATCTACCAGTAAATTCGCCCGTATCAACAGCTAAAGCACCACTATCAGTAAGGTTTGCTTGATTTAACATTATACTATCTTCGGTTAATTCACTCGGAAATAAATTCCAATAAGCCATATCAACATTTGCTAAGCCCAAATCGGCAATAGAAAAATTATCAGCCTTTAATCCAATTTCATTCATTTTATAAAAGTGTTTAATTTAGTGCTACAAAATTAACAAATTTGTAAGGAGTTTAATAAATCCTTTTTCCACAGTTTAAAATTTAACACAATCGTATTAAAATACCTGATTATCAGACACTTGTAATTTAATTAAAAATATTTTTCAACTATATTATTTTTTTTGAAGTATTAATGTGGAAAAAATATATAGAATACTCAATTAATAAATGTTATTAACAATTAAGTGGTAAAATTGTGTTTAATAATATTTGTAATATTCATTAATTATTAGTTACTTGCATAGCTATAAGTAAACCATTTTTTAAACGAATAATTATATTAAAATGATAAACAAAGGAATTTTATCGATGAGTATAGCCACAATTTTGTCGTGTGCAATGTTTGTTGGTTGTAATGGAGGAGAAGACAAACCAGATGATAAAAAAGATGATTTGGTAGAAACACCAGATACAATTAAAACTACTCAATTTAATTTTAGTGGAGAATTGTTTAGTGTTCCTTCACCTATTCAAACAGCATTATTAATTCAAAAAAGTGGAATTACTTATGATAAAAGTATATTATTATCATCAAGTAATGTAAATAAATTTTCGACAGATTATAGCCGCTCTCTTAATTTAGGTATATATGGTGCAGATTTGGGATATGTTTCGCTATATAATCAAACACAAGATGCTTTATCTTATTTAGGAGCTGTTAAACAATTAGCCGATAAATTAGGCATTAGCGCTGCATTTGATGCAAGTACCATGGAACGCATTCAAAAAAACGTTACCAATAAAGATAGTATGATGGTATTAGTTGGTATTGCCTATAGAAGTAGCGATGCTTATTTAAAAAATAACCAACGTAGTGATGTAAGTAGTTTAGTATTAGCAGGTGGTTGGATAGAGAGTTTATATTTTTCGGTTAATGCATTTAAAGCTAAACCAAATGAAGAAATTAAACGTAGAATAGCTGAACAAAAACAAACTCTAAATAGTTTAATTAAAATTTTAGGAATGAATACAGGTAATGCTGATGTGGTTGAATTAACTAAACAATTAACTGATTTATCAAAAGTTTACGAGGGAGTTATTTTAAAATACAATTTTGTTGAACCAACTACTGATACAGTTAAAAAAGTTACGTATATCAACAGTACTTCTGAAGTTACAATATCAGAGGAGCAACTTACACAAATCTCTACTAAAATAGTTGAAATTAGAAACAACATTACAAACGCTATTAAATCTTAATTTAATTTTACTCCATATAAAAATGAAAAAATTATATACAGTTATATTAATTGCTTTATCAGGTTTATTTATAAACAATGTTAATGCACAATGCGATACAATTGCTAATATTTGTACAAAACACATTATTTCATCTTACATTTCAGATGGGCAACAATACCGTGCTTTATTATTAAACTCTGAAGAAACAGCAGAATTTAGAACTACATTTTTTGGCGAAACTACTTATCGTATCGCAGCATGTAGTGGAACTAGCGACGGTAATTTAATTTTTAATATTTACGATCAAGATCGTCATTTATTATTTACAAATAAAAATCAAAAAAATGCACCATATTGGGATTTTAAAGTAAAATCTACTTTAGAAACTATTATAGAGGGGCAGTTAGATGCTAATAAAAATCCTGGTTCTGGATGTGCAGTAATTTTAATTGGATTTAAACAAAAATAATTAATTACATTTTTTATAAATAACCCCTTGTTTTAAAATAAAACAAGGGGTTTTTGTTATCCTCAAAATTAAGCCTTAACATTGTAAACTAAAATGATACTTAAGTATTTATCACTTATAAAATTTAGTCATACTATTTTTGCACTTCCCTTTGCACTAATTGGTTTTTTTATAGCAATACATACTAATCAAGCAAAATTTAATTTTCAACTATTTATTTATGTTTTATTATGTATGCTTTTTGCCCGAAGTGCCGCTATGGCTTTTAATCGTTATATAGACAGAGAATTTGATAAGAAAAATGAACGTACTGCAATTAGAGAAATACCTGCCGGAAAAATAAAAGCTTCGTCGGCTTTACTATTTACATTATTGTGTGCTATAGCATTTATAATTACTACTTATTTTATTAATACATTGTGTTTTTATCTTAGTCCAATTGCTTTGTTTGTTATACTTGGTTATAGCTACACTAAAAGATTTACACCCTTATGCCATTTAATATTAGGAATTGGTTTAGCTTTAGCTCCAATTGGTTCGTATATAGCTTTAACCCAACAGTTTGCTGTTTTACCAATTTTATTTAGTTGTATTGTATTTTTATGGGTAAGTGGGTTTGATATAATATATGCATTACAAGATGAAGAATTTGATAGAAAAAATAACTTAAATTCAATTCCTGTATTATTAGGTACAAAAAATGCATTACTTGCTTCAAGAATATTACATATTTTATGCGCTTGTTTTGTAATAATAGCCTTTGTTATAGGTCAATTTAACTGGTTGTATCAAATTGGAGGCATAATTTTTATTGGATTATTATATTACCAACATCAATTAGTTAAACCCAACGATTTGTCAAAAGTAAATATAGCATTTGCAACAACTAATGGTATTGCAAGTGTAATTTTTTGCATTTTTGTTTGTGCAGATATTTTTATTTTGTGATTAATTTTTAATTATTTTACTACTTTTTGCGTATTGTATTAAACTTTAGGTTTAAATAATTTTGTTTTTATAAACTTTAATTTAAAATAATATGAAAACTACATTTATTACATTTTTAACTATCTTTTTCTTAAGCACCCTTTACGTTTCATCTCAAAATATAGGCATAACAGATAATGGCAAGTTTGAATTTAAACATGGCGATGAAGAATGGTCAGAGCCTATTAAAACCAATTTAACTT
Organism: uncultured Akkermansia sp.; assembly: GCA_964487105.1. Lineage (GTDB taxonomy): Bacteria > Bacteroidota > Bacteroidia > B-17B0 > Aurantibacillaceae > Aurantibacillus. Next base: position 1,092 of record CAZAPH010000038.1, on the reverse strand, counting down.
CAAAAGATGGGACAAGCGCACCAATTTCTATTAGAATAAAGTTTAAAAAAAGAGTAATGTTAGCCTGTCATTATTATGTAGAAATTACAAATTTATCTGAAACTAATACCGTAAAATTTGAAATTGGAAACAGATATACGGATGCTCAAGGTAATGAAGTTACCGATAAATTTAAACTTGCACCAAAAGCTATGGATGAAGGGAAATTAATTTACGCTGAAGGATTAAAAAAACCAAAAAGTACACAAGATTGTTTAAATTGTACATGGAGTATGCATTTTTATGAAATTAAAATTAAATAATACCAATTGTAATTAAAAAATAGACCAAAGTTATTTTTTAATTTTACAATGGTAATGCCGCCACCAAAAAAACTTGATTCTGATTATAGGACTAATTATTAAATCAAAGCGGTATAATACAACATTTGGGTAATTTTATATAACAAAAAAAACGGCTTATTAAAAATAAGCCGTTTTTAATTAAAGTACTATTTATATTTTATTTAGCAGTTTCTTTAGCTGCTTTTATTTTAGCTTTAATATTTTCGGTGGTTAAAGAACCTGGACGTTCAATAGGTGAGCCTGTTGCTCTATCCCAAATTAAGCTGGCAAGCACGCCAAGTGCACGACTAACGCCAAACAATACGGTATAAAAATCATATTCATGCATACCATAATGAACTAATAAAGCGCCAGAGTGTGCATCTACATTTGGCCAAGGGTTTTTAATTTTACCTGTACTTTCAAGAATTGGTGGTGCAACTTCGTAAATCATTTGTACAATTTCACAAATATCATCGTGTTTTATCCAAGTTTTATAAAAGTCTTGTTGAGCTGTAAATCTAGGATCTGTTTTACGTAAAACAGCGTGGCCGTAACCAGGTACAACTTTTCCTTCGGCTAAAGTTTTTTTAATATAATCTGCTATTTGCTCTTTAGTTGGTAAGCCACCACCAAGGTTTTCTTTTAATTCCATTATCCAACCTAAAACTTCTTGGTTAGCTAAACCATGTAAAGGTCCTGCTAAACCATTCATTCCGGCAGCAAAAGCTAAATATGGGTCGCTTAATGCAGAACCAACTAAATGCGT
>CAZAPH010000037.1:19898-23056 GCA_964487105.1 uncultured Akkermansia sp. | reverse complement strand
TTAAAAGTGACGGCGACTCCAACAATTGGAGCATCATCATCTCCAACCATTATCCCCAATTTACTGTATTGAGGTTTTATAACTAAATCCGAAACATATTGATTCCAAACATATTCAACTACTTGTCCGCGTGTTGCATCATCAATATCTTGGGTTTGACGATTTTGTCTAATCATATTTAATTGATTTTCAACACGGGTAGCAAATTCGTTTCTATCTATTTTTGTACCATTTATTTTACCTACAGTCATTTCGTCGCTACCACCAAATATGCTAGTGCCAGAACCTAATAAACTTTGAAGAATAAAAATAACTAATGCTAAACCTACAATACCTACTAATAAACCGGTACGTTTACGAATACTTTCTAAAATACTCATATTATCTTTTTCAATTATTTTGTCAGCCGGTTGTTCGTTTTTTTTGTTACTCATAAAATGTTATATAACTTAATTTTTTGGATTTGCAAAGATAACATTTTAAATAAGATAGCGTAATTTTTTCACGTAAAAAAGCAAAATAATTTAGGAATATTTAGAAATTCTAAATTAGTTAAAGAGTATATTAAGTATTGTTATAAATATTTGATTTGCAGATATTTATAACGAAATAACTATTCTTTAATTATTTTCTTAATTAATTTTTGATTATTATAATTAAGTTGAACAAAGTAAATTCCACTATTTAAATCGCTAATATTTATAGAAGTAGTTGTGTTTTCAATACTAATTGATTTTACAGTTTGCCCCAATGCATTTAATAGTTGAACATTTGAATTTTTTAGTTCACTTTCGCTTTGAATAGTAATTACATTTTTAGCAGGATTGGGAAACAGCGTAATGTTTTCATTAAAAAATTCTTTTTTAATTTGAGTGATGTTATTATCTATTTTTCTTATCAAAAGGTCATCAAAATAAAATCCATCTTTATTTGTACTAAAATTTGAATTAAATGTAAATCTTAATTTAATGTTTTGCCCAATATAGTTTGATAAGTCAATATCTTCTTTAACCCAACCGTTTTGTAAACCATCATACACTGGGTTTGTACCTCCAAATGAAGCGGGTGAAGTTTCATACCTTCCGCATAACGGAACAAAACTTACACCATTATTTGTACTAATAAACACTTGCGCTTTATCGTTATTTTTTTCAATTTCAAAACGTGTATAATATTGCAAATGTGCGTATATAGCATTTGTTAAACTAATAGTAGTATTAGTAGTTATACTTTTGTTGGCATTACCAGAATAATTTCCACTAGGACTATCTGTAATGCTAGATGGAGGCGATTTAAATTTAGTTGAACTTAACCCCCATGTTCCACTTGTTGTATAATCGCTTGTAATTGAGCTGCCATTATTATTAAACAATGTAATTGGTGTACCAAAAATTTTTGAAACTGTATCTGAATGTGTAAAAGTTCCGGAGTTTACTTCTATTAAATAGTTAATAGTTTGGCCAGGTGAAACGCCTGATATTGTATAGGCAATTGAATCGGAAATGGTTTGATTAAGACTAATAGAGTTATAAATTTTTGGCGCACCAACACTTGTAATGCCAGTACCAATAGGAATTATAGAAACAGTATAAGTGTTTGAATTTAAATTTAAACATTGTAAATTATAATTAAGATAACCAGTTGGATTTAAAAATTTATCTTCATCATCTCTACTTACAGCCATACCTATAGCTAATTTTGCTAAATATAAATTTTGAGTAAAGGTTGTTTTACAAATATCTAAAATACGTGATGAAGCAGGCCAAAAACCATCACTTGCACTACCCGCTTCTGGGGTCATTGATAAAATTTTGTTTTTAGTAGTTTGCTCTATATACATCCAATCATCGCTATCTCCATTAGTTACATAATTTACAGTTTGATCGCCAGTTCCGTATAAAAATCGTGTATCTTCGGTTAATAAAACAGCCCAGTTTACAAAAGTTGCACTATCTGGTGTATATAAACTTGGTAAATAACCATAAGGATAAATAAGTAAATTGCTGTAAGTGTGAGCATTTAAAGCAGTAACAAAAGTATGAGTATTGCAAAAATTTCTTATTGCTTGAGTTTCTGGTTCACTAAAACCAGAGGTACCCCTATATGTATCACTACTAGAACTAGGAGAAGAACCTATGTTATCATAGCCCCAATGCGCTCCATAATTTCTATTTAAGTCTACGCCAAACGTACCATCTCCATTGTTTTTTCTATTTTTGCGCCACATACCTCCACCATTAGGGTTTGTGCTTTGATTATAAACATAACCATCAGGGTTTACACAGGGTACAAAATATAAAGCGCTATTATCAACAATTGCTTTAATTTCAGGATTAGAAGAATAATTTTCTAACAAATACCACATGTAAAAAATTAATTGTGATAAGCTTGCTGCTTCGCGAGCATGATGTAAAGCAGTATATAAAACTTCTGGCTCATTTTCATTAATTGAAGGATTATCACTAATTCTAACTTGCCAAATAGATCTACCCTCTACACTTAAAGGCGATAAGCTTTGTTTTACAGAAATTAAATTAGGATAGAGTAATTGCATACTATCTAAAATTTGTTGCATTTCATTATATGTAAAATAGCCGCCCATGCTTCCCAAATGAAAATGATTTGGTTTAACAACTGGTGGTGCGTTGCAAACACCTGATGCCATGGTTTTTGAAGCTAAATTTCTTTCTTCGTAAAATTTAGCCATATCATTAATTACTATAGAATAATTAATGTTATTTTGTTTTAATAAATTAATTTCTGATTCACTTATTTCGGCAACTATTTCGTTTTCTGAAGTTTGACTATGATCAATAGTTATTCCTAAGTTTAATAATTGATGTGTTAAAGTGTTAGTTCCGTTTATTTTTACCTGGTGGTACTTTTGCACTTGAGAGTTGGTTACAAGTACAATTAAAATTAAAGAAGTTAATATAATTTTTTTCATATAATTTATTTTTAAAAATTCATACCTAGGTAGTTAAATACAAATGACCACATATCGCCAAATTCATCTATTTGTTTACTTATTGGTTTACCTGCACCGTGCCCTGCATTTACATCAATTCTAATTAACATTGGATTATCGCTTTTATTTTTTTCTTGAAGCGTTGCAGCAAATTTAAAGGAATGTGCTGGCACTACTCTATCTTCATGGT